>DATFQL010000129.1:0-2157 GCA_035264305.1 Candidatus Limnocylindrales bacterium
GCCGTTCGTGCCGCCGCGAACGGGCGCGTCGTGTACATCGGCTGGAACTACGCCGACGGGCTCGACCCCGCCTGGATCGTCATCGTCGCCCACTCGTCGAATCTGACCACCTGGTACGCGCACATGCAGCCCCGATACCCGGTTCGCGCGGGGCAGGTCGTCAAGAAGGGGCAGGTGATCGGGTACGAGGGCAACACGGGCAACTCCACCGGGGCGCACCTGCACTGGATGGTCGAGTACAACGGGGGCTTCGTGAACCCGAAACTGTTCACGTAGGTGGCCTAGGGTGATCGCCGCGTGGCGCGCACGCAGCGTCGCGATGCCCGACAATCGCCGCAGGCCTCACAGCACGACCATCGACCGCACGCCCGGGAGGGACGCCCGTTGGTGAAGCCCGTGATCGCCGTGATCCTCGCGGGCGGCGAGGGCGAGCGGCTGTCGATCCTGTCGTCGGCGCGCGCCAAGCCTGCGGTCCCGTTCGGCGGCAAGTACCGGATCATCGACTTCACCCTGTCGAACTGCGTCAACTCGGGGATCGACAACGTCGTCGTGCTGACCCAGTACAACCCCCGGTCGCTCAACGACCACATCGGGCTCGGGCGGCCGTGGGACCTCGACCGCAACACCGGTGGTGTGAAGCTGCTCCAGCCGTACATCCGCCGCGGGCGCGTCGCGGAGTGGTACGGCGGCACGGCCGACGCGGTGCTCCAGAACTTCAACGTCATCGAGCGCGACAGCGACACGGTGCTCGTCCTGGCCGGCGACCACATCTACAAGATGGACTACCAGCCGTTCCTCGCCGCCCACCGCCGGAGACGTGCGGACGTGACGATCGCCGTTCGCCGGGTGCCACTCGCCGAGGCCTCGCGCATGGGCGTCCTCGCGCTCGACGACCACGATCGCGTCGTCGAGTGGCAGGAGAAGCCCAAGCAGCCCAAGAGCGACCTCGCCTCGATGGGCGTGTACGTGTTCAGCAAGCGGGCGCTGCAGCGCTGGCTCTCGGAGGACCGGCGCGACTTCGGGCGCGACGTGATCCCCGCGATGCTCGAGGGTGGCGCGCGCGTCTACGGCTATCGCTTCGACGGCTACTGGCAGGACGTGGGGACGATCCAGTCGTTCTGGGAGGCCAACATGGCGCTCCTCGAGGACGACCCCGAGCTCGACCTGTACGACCGCGAGTGGCTCGTCCATACGCGCTCCGAGGAGCGCGCGCCCGCGAAGGTCGGCCCGACCGCCCAGGTCCACCGGTCGCTCATCTCGCACGGCTGCGTCGTCAACGGGACCGTCGTCAACAGCGTCCTGTCGCCGGGCGTTCGTGTGGACGTAGGCGCGGTCGTGCGTGACTCGATCGTGATGTTCGACACCGTGATCCGGTCGGGAGCGGTGGTGGATCGCGCGATCCTCGACAAGGAGGTCGTCGTCGGGCAGGGCGCCATCGTCGGTGACGGGCCGGACCACGACACGCCGAATCGCGCGGAGCCGTCGCGGCTCAACACCGGGATCACCGTCGTGGGGAAGCAGAGCGTGGTCCCGCGCGGCGTTCGCCTCGGCCGCAACGTGAAGGTTGGCGAGAAGGTCCGCTCGTCGGATTTCACGTCCCGCCAGGTCCGGTCGGGTGGGACGGTCGATCGCAAGGCGTCGAACCGGTCCGCCGTCGCGGACGACGAGCCACCGGGGCGGATCGCGGTCGCCGGGGCCGAGTAGCGCGCCTCGATCGCCGCTCACGCGGCTGATCCTCGTACGAGCGCTCAACGTCATACGACCGCAAGGCGGGCACTCGACAGCGACGCCTCGTCATATGCCCGCCCATTGAGCGCTACCGCGCTGTAGCGGCGTCTCCCTGGTCATACGACCGCCCCGTGAGCGTCAGGAGGGGCATCCTTCGGCGGCCGCGGGTGAGTGCTCGTGGGGCGGGCGTATGACAGACGCCGGATCGCGGCCGTGCACGCGCAATCCTTCGCGCACTGCCGTCGTTGGCGCCTCGTTGCCATACGCCCTCCCAGTGCGCGCATGACCCCAGTGCGCGCATGACGCTCGAATCCGCTGGCTGGCATGCGGGCGCATCGAAATGCAGACCTGGCGGCGACGGGCCGTTTCGGGCGCCTCGGGTAGACTGCCCGCCATGTCTCCCGCCCCCCGGGCGTCGGCGGTGACCGC
>DATFQL010000130.1:0-22635 GCA_035264305.1 Candidatus Limnocylindrales bacterium
GACGGCGACGGCCGGGCCGTTCACGATCTCGCCCTGGAAGGCCGTTGCGCCGCTCGCGTCCTTGATCACGATGTCATGCGGCGCCGTGTCCTGGTTGTCGAACGCGATCGTGAACTCGGCGTCGGCCGGCGCGGTCACGTCCTTGGTCGTCCAATCGATGTTCGAGGCCGTGATCGTAACGTCCGCCGCGGGCGTGCTCGGTGCGACCGACTCGGTCGCCGGACCGCCACCACCCGCCGCGGGCGCCTGCCCGCTCGGAGCGGCCTCGGCGCTCCCGCCTGAGTTCGGGAGGATCCCGGACGAGAACACGACGCCGACCGCGACGAGCACGGCGAGCGCGGCGAAGGTCGCCTTCGGCCACGACGGCGCGGCGCCGGTGTCGAGGTGGCCGGTGCGGTCGGCACGCTCCACGGCGACGTACTCGCGCCGCGCATCGATCAGCCATCCCACGGCGGTGATGACGACCGCCGCGAAGCCGACGAGAATCGCCCAGCCGCCGATGATCAGCCCCGCAACGAGGATCGTCATCGCGATCGAGACGAGGATCGGGCGGAACGAGGGCGGCGGCATGTGGACGCCCTCGGGAGGCGTGCCGGCGGGCGCGGGCAGCATGCCGACCGCGACCGTCTGACCGGCCGACGCGGGGATCGCGTCATAGTCGCGGAGCGCCTCCCGTCCCCAGTACAGGAGTGACAGGATGAGGGCCGCAAAGCCGATCGGGAGCCAGATCCCGCCGACCACGAAGCCGAACGCGAGGACGACGAGCCCGGCCGCTGCGACGAACGGAGCGAACGACGGCCCGGGCATGTGGATGCCCGGCGGCGGCGCAGGCGTGAGGCGCCGCTTGCCGCGCCGGGTGGGGCCGGCAGTCGCCCAGCGGTAGATCATCCACGTGATGTAGAGGAAGACCGGGATCGCGAGGAACACCGGCAGGAGGACGATCAGCGCGCCCCAGTCCGGGATGACGAACTGGGACGTGAACTCGATCAGGTCGCTCCAGAGCTGCTCGATCATCGGGGCCGCGTCAGCTCTGGCGGGTGCCGGCGACCAGGACGTAGGCCATCAGCGACATGGCGGCGCCGAGCGCGATCAGCATCGTGACGCCGGCGAAGTCGACGTGCGCCGGGTCGATTGCCGTGGCGAACGCGTAGTAGCCGACTGCGATCACGAGGAAGATGATCCCGACCAGGGCCGCGCGACGGGGAGTCATCGATTTCGTCCTTCGACGCTACAGCAGGTAGAGGATCGAGAACAGGAGGATCCACACGACGTCGACGAAGTGCCAGTACAGCGACGAGGCCTCCACCATGTCGTGGTGGCGGCCGCTGAACTGGCCCGCCATGCCGCGGTACAGCACGACGCCCAGCATCAGGACACCGCCGAACACGTGGGCAAAGTGGAATCCCGTGAGCGTGAAGTACGTCGTCCCGAAGGTCGTCGAGCTCATCGAGAGCCCCTCACCGAACAGGACCGAATAGTCGTACAGCTGGAGCACGAGGAACGTGATCCCCAGGATGATCGTCACCGACATGTTGCGGATGAACGTGGTCCGGTTGTCGTGCTTGATCCCGTTGACTGCGAACTGGCAGGTGAACGACGAGATCACGAGGATGATCGTCGCCGGGACGATGAGGTTCAGGGCGCCCGATTCGGTGAACAGCGTGAACGGGTTGAGGAGATGCTCGAATTCCTGCGGCGGCCACTCGTGCGCGCCGGTCGCCGGGTTGACGAAGTTCGCGCGGATGCTGAAGTACGCGGCGAACAGCCCGGCGAAGAACATCACCTCCGAGGTGATGAACAGGAGCATCCCGAGGACGGGGTTCCCGATCCCGCCCGAGCCGTGGGCCTCGGCCTGGCCGTGCGGCTCGGCGGCGGTCAGCGCGGCGGTGTCGACGGCCATCGTCTCGCTCCCCGTCAGTGCGCGGCCGTCCGGCCGTGGCGGGCGTCGAAGACCGGGCGCTCGGAGCGGATCTCCGGCAGGTGGTCGAAGTTGTAGGGCGGAGGCGGCGACGAGGTCGCCCACTCCAGCGTGTTCGCCTCCCATGGGTCGTCACCGGCGATCCTGCCGTTGCGGAGCGACACGAGCACGTTCCAGAAGAACGGCAGCGTCGACAGCGCGATCACGAACCCGCCGATGGTGGCGAGCACGTTGAGCTCCGTCCAGCCGGCGGTCGAGGCGTAGTCCGCGATCCGCCGCGGCATCCCGGCAAGGCCGAGCTGGTGCATCGGGAAGAACGTCAGGTTGAAGCCGATGAACATCAGGATGAACTGGAGTTTGCCCAGGCCCTCGCCCAGCATCCGGCCGGTCATCTTGGGGAACCAGTAGTAGATCCCGGCGAAGACGGCGAACACGGACCCGCCGAACAGCACGTAGTGGATGTGCGCGACGACCCAGTACGTGTCGTGCAGGGCGAAGTCCACAGGCACCGCGGCCGCGAAGGCGCCGTTGAGGCCGCCGATGAGGAACATGCTCAGGAACCCGACGGCGAACAGCAGCGGCGTCGAGACGGACAGCTGGCCGCGCCACATCGTCGCAATCCAGTTGAACATCTTCACGCCCGTGGGCACCGCGATCAGGAACGTCATCAGGCTGAAGAATGGCAGGAACACGGCGCCCGTCGTGAACATGTGATGGGCCCAGACCGAGAACCCGAGCGCGCCGATGCCGACCGTTGCGAACACGAACGCCTTGTAGCCGAACAGGGGCTTGCGCGAGAAGACCGGCAGAACCTCGCTGATGATCCCCATCGCCGGGAGGACCATGATGTAGACGGCCGGGTGCGAGTAGAACCAGAACACGTTCTGGTACAGGACGGCGTTGCCGCCGTTGTTCGGGTCGAAGAAGTGACCGCCGTAGTTGCGGTCGATGAACAGCATGATCAGCGCGCTCGTGAGGACGGGCGTCGCCATCAGGACGAGGACGCTCGTGACGAGCACGGTCCAGGTGAGGATCGGCATCCGGAACAGCGTCAGGCCCGGTGCGCGCATCTTGAAGATCGTCACGAGGAAGTTGATCGCACCGAGGATGGAGCTCGTGCCGATCAACGTCAGGCCCATGATCCACAGGTCGGTTCCCGTGCCCAGCTGGCTCGACAGCGGCGGGTACTCCGTCCAGCCTGCCGCCGCCGACCCGCCCGAGACGAAGAAGCCGGAGGCCATCAGCAGCCCGCCCAGTGGCAGGAGCCAGAACGACAGCGCATTGATCCGCGGGAACGCCATGTCCGGCGCCCCGATCTGGAGGGGGACGGCGTAGTTGCCGAAGCCCGCGAGGATCGGGATGACGAACAGGAACAGCATGAACGAGGCGTGCATCGTGAACGCCTGGTTGTAGAAGTCGGGCGTCACCAGGCCACCGACGACGTCGGCGTTCTTGGGCGTGACGAGCTGGATCCGCACCACGAGGGCGAGGGCACCGCCGGCCACGAAGAAGATCATCGAGTTGATCAGGTACATGATCCCGATCTTCTTGTGATCCGTGGTCGTCAACCACTCGTAGAGGGTGCTCCGGTACGCGGGAGCGGCGGGATTGAGGGTGGTCGTGGCCATTCCCAGCGATGCTCCGTTACTGGACCGTGAGGGTGCCGGTCATGTTCGGGTGGACGGTGCACAGGAAGGTATAGCTGCCCGCGGGCAGCGGCGGGACGGCATAGCTCGTCTCTGTGACGCCGGTGACGATGTCGCCCTTGAACGCCTCGGCGCCGCCGCCGTCCTTGATCTCGACGTTGTGCGGCACGCCGTTGTCGTCATTCTTGAAGTGGATCGTGAACGGCGCATCCTTGGGCGCCTCCAGCGTCCCGGTGTTGAAGGCGACGTTGAGTGCCTCGAGCTCGATCGTCGGCCCTGCCGCCTCGCCTGACGGAGCCGGAGCCGGCGTCGCGTTCGCCTGCGCGACCTGGTCGGTGAGCCACGTGTCGTACTCGGCACGGGAGACCGCGTGGACGTCGAACACCATCGCGGCGTGGCCCGAGCCGCACAGCTCGGCGCACTGTCCGCCGTACGTGCCCGGCTCCTCGACGGTGAAGTCGAACGTGTTGTCCTTGCCCGGCACGACGTCCCGCTTGAACAGGAACTTCGGGACGTAGAACGCGTGGATCACGTCGGCCGACCGGAGCTCGATGTGCACGGGCTCGCCCACGGGGAGCACGAGGCCACCGGCCTCGCCGCTGGGGAGCTGCTGCGTGAACACCGTCCCGCCCTGCTCGTCGAGGTAGTCGAACGACCACTGGAACTGCGCGGCGACCGCGCGGACGTTGACCTGCGCCGGTGCCGCGGCATCGACGGTGTTGAGGGTCTGCCACGAGGCGACGAACAGGAAGATGACGATGGCCGTCGGGACGATCGTCCAGATGACCTCGATCAGGTTGTTGCCGTGGGTCTGGGGCGGCAGGTCGGTGTCGGTCGGCTTGCGGCGGTACCGGAAGACCGACCAAACGATGAGCCCCTCCACGAGGAGGAAGATCACGACCGCGATGTAGAACACGATGTCGTACAGGTTCTGGACGCTCGTCGAGCGGTCGGTGACGCCGCCGGTGCCGTGCATCGGGAAGAAGCTGTTCCAGACGCTCGCGGGGGTCGCGCCGGCAGCGGCGAGGGCCACGATCCCCGCCAGGACGACGGCGGCGATGATGAGGCCGGCAAGGAGGGGACCGGACCCGGTCCGTGACCGGGGAGGCATCGACATCGGGTTCCTCGAGTGTCGTCGACGGCCGGGGGGCGCGACCGCTCAGCAATCAGAGCTCGTGGTCCGGGACGCGCGCCGCTGGATCGAGGGCGCCGGACGCGGGCATCATACCGGAGGCGACCGGGACCCGCGGTCCGCGTCGCCCGTGTAGAGCGCCAGATGGCCCGCAGTGGGCACGCAGGGAATCGGGCGACAATGCGGAGGTGAACGGCACCTCGCGCCGCCTGTCGCTCGCGCCGCCCGCCGCACGGTTTGCCGTGCTCGTCGGGGTGCTTTTGGCACTCGGCACGACACTCGCGTCGGCGCCGGTCGCGCTCGCCCACGGAGTCACCGTTCCACCGGCTCCTGACGCCGCGTCGCTGGTGTTCGGCTGGTCGTTCGACCCGCTCGTGTGGCTGCCGGCGATCGCCGCGCTGCTGGTCTGGCGGCACGGGGTCGGCCGCGTGGCACGGCTTCATCCCAACCGGCCCGTTGCCCGCCGGAGGACGGTCTCGTGGACGCTCGGGGTGGGGGTCCTGCTCGTCGCCCTCGACTCGGGCATCGAGCGCTACGACACGACGCTGTTCAGCGTCCACATGGTCCAGCACCTCCTGCTCACCCTCGTCGCGCCGCCGCTGCTCCTCTACGCCGGTCCCATCACCCTCCTCCTCCAGGCCTCCGCGCCCGAGACCCGCAAGCGCTGGATCCTCCCGTTGCTCCACTCGCGCGTGGTCCGGTTCCTCGCCTTCCCGGTCGTCGCGTGGCTGCTGTTCGCGGGCGTGATGTGGGCGAGCCACTTCTCGCCGCTGTTCGACATCGCGCTCGAGAACGAGTGGGCCCATCGCCTGGAGCACGGGCTGTACCTCGCCGCCGCGCTGCTGTTCTGGTGGCCGGTCGTCGGGCCCGATCCGTCGCCGTGGCGGATGGCGCCCGCCGTGAAGGTGATCTACGTCGGGCTGCAGATGCCCCAGAACACCTTCCTCGCCCTCGCGATCTACATGGCCTCGGTGCCGCTCTACTCGCACTACGTGACGACCGTCCGCTCGTGGGGCCCGACCGCCCTCCAGGACCAGCAGGCGGCCGGCGGGATCATGTGGCTCGCCGGCGACTTCGCGTTCCTGACGGCCGTGATCCTGCTCGTGCTCGCGTGGATGCGGGACGACGACCGGCGCACGATCGGGGAGGACCGCCGCCTCGAGGCCGAGCGCACCGCGATCCGGGAGCGCGAGGTCGCGCTCGCCGCGCGACGGGCGGCCGAGGCCGGCGATGTGCCACCGGCCCGCTGAGGGTCAGCCGCGTGCGGCTCACGCCTCCGCGGGGAGTGGCGCGTCGAGGTAGCCGCGGTAGCGATCGGGATCGACGTTGCCGCCCGACACGACCCCGACGATCGGGCGGTCGAGGTCGACCAGCCCGGCCTCCGCCGCATGGAAGCGCATCGCCGCGATCGGCAGCGCACCCGACGGCTCGACGACCAGGCGTGCCTCCTCGGCGGCGAGCCGGACCGCGGCCGCGATCTCCGCCTCGGACACCGTGACGATCGCGTCGAGCTGCAGGCGGAGGTGGGCGAAGTTCAGCCGCCCGATGGCCTGCGTCCGGGTCCCGTCCGCGATCGTGCGGCTGACCAACCCGGCCTCCCACGAGACGATCTCGTCGGCCTCGAGCGATGCCTTCGCATCCGCCGCGAGGTCCGGTTCGACGCCGATGACCCTGGCGGCCGGCACGATGGCGCGGATCGCGGCCGCGACGCCGGCGGCCAGCCCACCGCCACCGATCGGGACGAGCACCGCCGCAACGTCCGGGCGGTCCTGCGCGATCTCGAGCCCCACCGTCCCCTGGCCGGCGACGATCCGCGGGTCGTCGAACGGCGGGATCACGGTGAGTCCCCGGTCGGATGCGATCGCCTCCGCCACGAGCCGCCGCTCATCCGACGCCGTCCCGACGACGATGACCTCGGCGCCGTCGGCCTCGACGCGCGCCCGCTTGATCACCGGAGCGTCGGACGGCATGACGATCACCGCGGGCACGCCGAACAGCCGAGCGGCCCGCGCGACGCCCTGCGCGTGATTGCCGGAGGAGTAGGTGATGAGGCCCCGTGCCCGGGCCTCGGGTCCGAGGGAGGCCGCTGCGACGTATGCACCGCGGATCTTGAACGCGCCGATCGGCTGGAGGCTCTCGGCCTTGAGCAGCTGGCGCCGAGCGGGGTCGCCGAACGGCACGAGCGGGGTCCGGACGGCAACGCCGCGCAGGGTCTCGGCGGCCTCGCGGATCTCGGGGAGCCCGACGAGTGCCGGCAGGGACCGTGGCTGGGTCACAGGCGGGCGTCCGTCACGAGGCGGGCGCGAAGTCGCGGAGATACGACGTGCGCACGCCGCGATCCTACCGCCGGGGGCCGGCCTCGATCGTGGCCGAGTACCCGGTGAGGCGGAGATAAGTGTCCGGTAAGCGGTGCGTGCGATGCTGCGGTTCCGCCACATCGATCGGGCACTCCTGG
Organism: Candidatus Limnocylindrales bacterium; assembly: GCA_035264305.1. GTDB lineage: Bacteria > Chloroflexota > Limnocylindria > Limnocylindrales > CSP1-4 > CAIXZV01. The sequence continues at coordinate 7,152 of DATFQL010000130.1, forward strand.
GACGGGATCGAGCTCGCGGATGAAGGTCGCCCGTGCGCCGGGCGAAGGAGTTGACGATGACGAGACTCGGCACGCATGCACGGTCGCTGCTCCACGCCCTCACGGCAGTGCCGCTGGTCGCGGTTCTCGGCGGGATCCTCGACCACGCGCGTCGCTGGTAGCCCGACCGGTCGGGTGCCTCAGCTTCGCCCGCCTGCGGTCGCGCCATCCGCGGAGATGCGGGTCGCGAGCCATACCGGGATGACGCTCAGGACGATCAGCAGGAGGGCGACGACGTTCACCACGGGCAGCTCGGCCGGCCGCTGGATGGCGCTGAGGATCCACATCGGGATCGTCTGCGTGCCGGCACCCGCCGTGAAGTTCGTGACGATGATCTCGTCGAACGAGAGTGCGAACGCGAGCAGGCCGCCGGACAGGAGCGCCGTGCTCATGCCGGGCAGGGTGATCCGGCGGAACGTCGTGAAGCCATCCGCACCCAGGTCGGATGACGCCTCCTCCGGCGTGCGGGGCAGCCGACGTAGCCGCGCGACGACGTTGTTGTAGGCGATGACGATGCAGAACGTGGCGTGGCCGACGATGATCGTGAACAGCCCGAACGGGATCTCGAGCGTCACGAACGACGTCCGCAGCGCGATCCCCGTCACGACACCGGGGAGCGCGATCGGCAGGACGAGCAGGAACGAGATCGTCTGACGCCCGAAGAACGCGTACCGCTGGACCGCGAGCGCTGCGAGCGTCCCGAGGATGAGGGCGAGCGTCGTCGCGACGATCGCGACGATGAACGAGTTGACCACCGCCGAGATGAGCGACGGGTTCGACGCCGCTTCGCCGAACCAGCGGAGCGTGAGGCCCCGCGGGGGCCATGCCTGGGACCGGCTCTCGTTGAAGGCGAGGATCGCGAGGATCACGAGCGGCAGGTAGAGGAACCCGAGGACCGCGGCGCTCGCGAGGCGGAGCAGGATGCGCGTCAGACGGCCTTCGGTCATCGCGGCGCCTAGAGCGACTCGAACGCGCCCAGTCGGCGCGCGACGAGGAGGTAGACGGTCATCACGACGATCGGGATCAGCGAGTAGGCGGCCGCGAGGGGCAGGTTCCCGAGGCTCGAGTTGTCGTAGATGACGTTGCCGATGAACTTGGCGTCGGACACGAGGTCCGGGGTGATGTAGTCGCCGAGCGTCAGCGAGAAGGTGAAGATCGATCCGGCGACGAGCGACGGGAAGACGAGCGGCAGGATCACGCGCCGGAACGTCGTGCCTGCGCGCCCGCCGAGGTCGGCGGACGCCTCCAGCAGCGACGCCGGGATGCGCTCGAGGCCCGCGTAGATCGGCAGGATCATGTACGGCAGCCACAGGTACGACATCACCAGCCACGTGTTCGAGAGCTCGCTCAGCCCGGGGGCCGGGATGCCGAGCGGGCTGAGCACCCACTCCACGAAGCCGTTGCCCTGGAGGATCGTCCGCCATGCGTACACCTTCACCAGGTACGCGGCCCACAGCGGCATCAGCACGGCGACGACGAGGAGCCCGCGCTTCCGCGGGGAGGCGATGCGCGCCATGTAGTACGCGATCGGGAATGCGAGGAGTGCGTCGGTGACGGTGACGAGCGCCGCCATCCCGATCGTCCGGATCGCGATCGTCCGGTAGACGGGCTCGCTGGCCAGGCTCTCGAACGCCTCGAGCGACCAGTCGAACGGGATCACCTTTCCGGTGAACGCGTCCTTGTCCCAGAACGCGTTGAGCAACAGGATGAACAGCGCCCCGAGATACGCGATCAGCAGCCAGCCGAGGGGCGCCGCGAGCAGGAGCCGGAGCTGAATTCGTGGCCGGGGATGCAGCCACGCCGCGATCCGCCTGAGCGGCGTCCGGCGTGGCGCCGGCAATCCCGGCAGCGGGGGAGCGGTGACGGGGGTCGGGCGCAGGTCGTCAGCGGCGGTCATGGGAGGGGCAGCGTCTCACCGTACGCGAGGGGCGGGTGATCACGGAGCCGGCAGGGGAGCCGGCGACAGTGGGAGCCGCCGACAGGATCCGGGCTCGCCGGCACAGGACGGCGAGCCCGTGTGGATCGCGAGCTCAGCAGTCCTGGGTCAGGCGCCGCGCAGCTTGGTCCACGCTTCGACCCAGTCGTCCTGGTCCTTGCACGTGGTCGCACTGTCCTCGTCGGCGCAGTCGGCCTCAGGCGTGCTCCAGTACCAGATCTTCTCGTAGTAGGCCTCGTCGTCCGCGTGCGTCAGCTCGCAGTGGCCGGGCGACAGCTTCTCTGCCACGTCGCATGCCTGCGGGCTCGTCGGCGCCTCACCGAACCACACCGTCGCCTGACCGTTGGCCTCGGCCGACATCATGTGGTCCATCCACATCAGCATGCAGTTCGGGTGCTTCGCCTTGGACGCGACCATCCAGGTGTCGGACCAGCCCGTCGAGCCCTCCTCGGGAAGGATGCCCTTCACGGGCTGGCTGTCGCCCTGGAGCAGGTTGACCTGGTATTGCCACGTCGTCCCGACCGCGACGTCACCCGATGTGAACGCGCTCACCTGGTCGGTCAGCACGCCCCAGTAAGTGGCGCCGTTGTCCCGCTGCGCCTCGAGCAGCTTCATCGCCTCGTTGAACTGCTCGTCGTTGAGCTGGTACGGGTTCTTGATGCCCAGCTCGGGTCGCTTCGTCATGAGGTGCAGCGCCGCGTCGGCGATGAAGATCGAGGAGTCGTAGACGCTGATCTTGCCCTTGTAGTCGGAGCCGCCCTCCCAGATCGGATCCCAGCTCGTCGGCTCCGGCGTCACCACGTCGGTGTTGAACCCGAGCAGGTTCGGCCCGCGGCCGTGGGGGACGCCGTAGTTGACGCCGTCCACCGTGTTATGGGGCAGGTTCTTGAGCCCCTCGTAGACATTCGCGTAGTTCGGAAACAGTGCCGTGTTCACGGCCGCCACGTCACCTGCGGCGATCAGGCGCGTCGTCGCGTCACCCGACGCCGAGATTCCGTCGTATTCGCCGGACTGGATCAGCGCGACGCCATTGTTCGAGTCGGTCATGTCGGTGTTCGTGACCTTGCAGCCGGTCTTCTCCTCGAACGGCGTCACCCAGTCATAGGCCGGGTCCGTCGCGCCGCGCTCGGCGTAGCCCGCCCACGTGACGAGGTTGAGAGCGCCCTCTCCTTCGCCGATCGACTGCGGCACGCTCGGCGCGGCCGACCCGGCGGCCCCGCCGCCACAGGCGGCCGCCAGCAGCGCCACGACGCCTGCGAGCGCCAGGATCCTCGGTTGCTTCATACGGGTCGTCCCTCCTCCGGTGCTGCCCCGTCGTCTGCGACGGGCAGGCAGTGATGCCGCTTCCAGATGAGCCGCACCTCGCGGCCCTGCTGCGCGAGCGCCTCGGTCGAGGTCGTGCGCAGGTTCTGCTCCGTGACGACCAGCTCCGCCCCTGCGTCGAGCTGGATGATGTACCGGGTGTCCGGGCCGACGTACACGACCTCCCGGATCCGTCCCGCCGCCGCCACCTCGTCCTCCAGCGGCTCGCGGTCCGGCGAGGCGAGGTGGATCTTCTCCGGCCTGACCGTGAACGTGCCGGGGCGGCCGACGATGGCCGTGGCGGCGTCGCCCGCGAGGAGGTTCGAGGTGCCGACGAACCCGGCGACGAACCGGGTGGCGGGCTTCTCGTACACCTCGGCGGGCGCGCCGACCTGCTCGATCCGGCCGCGGTTGAACACCGCGATCCGGTCGCTCATCGTGAGGGCCTCTTCCTGGTCGTGGGTGACGTAGATGAACGTGATCCCGACCTGCTGCTGGATGCGCTTGAACTCGACCTGCATCTCCTCGCGCAGCTTCAGGTCAAGCGCCCCGAGCGGCTCGTCGAGCAGCAGCACGCGCGGCCGGTTGACCAGGGCACGCGCGAGGGCGACCCGCTGGCGCTGCCCGCCCGACAGCTGCCCGGGCTTGCGTCGGTCGTAGCCCTCGAGACGGACCATCTGCAGGGCATCGGCGACCCGGCGCTCGCGCTCGGACTTCGGGACCCGCCGGATCACGAGCCCATAGGCGACGTTGTCGGCCACGGACATGTGCGGGAACAGCGCGTAGTCCTGGAAGACCGTATTCACGTCGCGCTCGAACGGGGCGAGCATCGTGACGTCGTGCCCGTGGAGGAGGACGCGGCCCGCGGTCGGGAGCTCGAAGCCGGCGATCATCCGCAGCGTCGTCGTCTTGCCGGACCCCGACGGCCCGAGCATCGAGAAGAACTCGCCGTCGGCGATCTCGAGGTCGATGCCGTCGACGGCGGCAACATCCCCGAATCGCTTCTGGAGGCCCTCGAGCCGCACCGCCGGCCCGGGATCCGCCGTGTGCGCGTGGTCCTCGACGTGCTCGTGGGCGTGCGGCTGGACGTGCCCGTGCACGTGCGGCACGGGATCCGTGGGCGTGGCGGTCACTCGGCGGACGACTCCTGCGGCACCGGGACGGGACGGTGCGTCGGTACGAGTCCCGGCCGCACTGGCGCTCGTGGCGGCGGCCGAGGTGCGCGCACGCTACGGTCCGACCCCGGCAGTGTCAAGGGCGATCCCACGGCGCGGAGCGGTGCCGCCCAGGTCGCGCATCATGGGGTCGTGCACCTCACCGTCGCCCGCCGCAGGCCTGGCGCCGGCGTCGGCCTGGCCCTGCTCGTCATGCTCGCGCCGCACGTCGTCGCGTGCTCGGCCGGCGGCGCGGCGGCTACCCCGCCCGTCACCCCGGGAGCGAGCGCGACCCCGCGCGACGTGAACATCGTGATGCGCGACTACGGGTACGTCCCCCCGGTGGTCGATCTCGTGCCCGGCGAGACCGTTGTCCTCCACGTGGTCAATGGCGGCCTCGACGTCCACGAGGCGATCGTCGGCGACCTGGAGGCGCAGCTGGCGTGGGAGGACGCCGAGGCTGCGACCGTCGACCATCCGCCCGGCCCGACGCCCGTCGTCCGCGAGCCGGAGGGGTTCACCGGCACCCGGATCGTCGTCGGATCCGGGCAGCGTCTCGACGTCACATGGACCGTGCCGCCCGACGCTGAGGCCGCGGCCGGCGGGTGGTTCGTCGGCTGTCACATTCCCGGCCACTGGGCGAAGGGCATGGTCGTGCCCGTCCAGCTCATCGGCGCCGGCGGCGTTCCGCTCGGCACCCCGCCGACCCTGCCCGGCAGCAGCGCGGGTGGGTGATCGGCCGGGCGCGGGGTCGCCGCCGGACCGTGCCACGGCCCCGTCCGTGGGGGGCTCGGTGGTATCGTTCAGCCGGTGCCTCGGGAGCCGCGGCACCCTCGGCCGCTGATCACCAGGAGAGCCCTCCGAATGGCGTACGTCATCGCCGAACCGTGTATCGACGTGCTGGACGTCTCGTGCGTGTCCGTGTGCCCCGTCGACTGCATCCACTACGACGAAGGCACGGACCGGAAGCTCTTCATCGACCCCAACGAGTGCATCGACTGCGGCGCGTGCGAACCCGAGTGCCCGGTCAACGCGATCTTCCCGGAGGAGAGCGTCCCCACCGAGTGGGCGCAGTACACGCAGGTCGACGCCGTCTGGTACACGGACAAGGCGGCGGCGCGCACGATGGTCGACGAGCTCAAGCCCGCCTGACGGGCGCTCCCCCGCGTCCGGGCGCCGCGACTGGCTGGAACGCCCCCGCCATCGTCCGAACGCCGCGGCCGCCGGGTGCCCCGATGTCCGGGGGCGAGCGTGCCCCCGCGTAGACTGGCCGCGTGCGCATCGTCTCCCTCCTTCCGTCGGCGACCGAGATCGTGTTCGCGCTCGGCCTTGGGGACGACCTCGTCGGCGTGACGCACGAGTGCGACTACCCGGCCGAGGCGCGCGACCGGCCGGTGGTGACCCGCAGCGTCCGCGACCTCACCGCTGCCTCGTCGCACCAGATCCACTCGCTCGTCGAGGAGTCGATGCGCTCTCACCAGGCCCTCTACGAGCTCGACGAAGCGGCGCTCGAGGCGGCACACCCCGACCTGATCCTGACCCAGGAGCTGTGTCGCGTCTGCGCGGTGGGGTACGAGGAGGTCAACGAGGTGGCGCGACGGCTCGACGGCGAGGTCACCGTGCTCAGCCTCGAGCCGACCTCCGTGGAGGGGATCCTCAACACGATCCAGACCGTGGGCGCCATGACCGAGGCGGAAGACGCGGCGGTCGACCTCGTGGAGCAGCTCCGGGAGCGGCTCCGACACGTCAACGACATCGTCGCCGGCCGTCGCGACCACGGCTTCGTCCCACCGCGCGTCGCCGCCGTTGAGTGGCTCGACCCGCCGTTCGCGGTCGGGCACTGGGTCCCCGAACAGGTCCGGCTGGCCGGCGGCTGGGAGCTGCTTGGGTCCGAGGGCGGCCGGAGCGTCCCGACGACGTGGGAGTCGGTCCGAGAGGTCGACCCGGAGGTCCTCGTGCTGATGCCCTGCGGCTTCGACCTCGCCAAGACGGTCGAGGAGTGGCAGGCGCAGCCGCGGCCATCGGGCTGGGACGACCTGCGCGCCGTCGCGGCGCAACGCGTGTTCGCGGTCGACGGGTCCGCGTACTTCTCGCGTCCCGGTCCCCGGGTGATCGACGGCATCGAGCTCCTCGCGGAGCTGATCGACCCCGCCGCGTTCGACGGGATGTCGCCGGCCGGCAGCTGGGAGCGCGTCGGCTAGTCCGGCTGCCCGCCCGTGCCGTTCCGCGACCGCTTCGACTGCCTGTGGTGCGGCACGCCGCACGCCGTCCGGACGGCGGCGGACCTCGAGGGGTGGGCGCAGCTGTGCCCGGCGTGTCTCGGGAAGGCGGGCACGAACGCGTTCCTGCGCGCCCGACTGCGGACGGCAATCGCCGATCGGGGTCGCGCCGGCTCCACGGAGGGCGCCACAACACCGATGACAGTCGGTAGCGCTCGGACGCCCGCGGGTCGCACTACCGGTACCGAAGCGCCACCAGGGCCCGTGTGGCCGGCCGCGGCCGCGACCTCGGCGCCACCGGCCACCCCGCCGCAGGGGCGTCGTCCGTCCCCGGCATTCCCCGACGACTGGTTCCTCCGCGGCGGCCAGTTCGAACAAGGCGCGATCCACGACACGGCATGGGCCGCGGAGCTGGACGTCGTCACGCGGTGGCTGGATGAGCTCCCGCTCCATGGCCGGATCGACGAGCCTGCAGCCGGTACCGGGTTCTTCTCGCCGCTCCTCGCCGAGAAGGGCGAGCTCCACGCGTCGGACGAGGACGGCGACGCGCTCGACATCGCACGCAACCGCCTCGTCGCGCACCGGCTGCTCGCCCATCTCCACGTCGCCGACCCGTGGACCGTCACGGAGCCCGGCCGCGCGAATGCTGTCGTCGCCGCGTTCCTCACCGGTCGTGTCGCGGGCGCCGGCGTCGACCGCGCGGTCGCCTCGCTCCGCGAGCGGCTCGCACCCCGTGGCCGCCTCGCCCTGATCGACCTGCGGCCCGACCCGCAGGGCGGCCCGCCCGGCGGCGTCGCCTGGACGTGGCACGACCCGGTCATCCTCGAGGCCGCCCTGGGGCGGTCCGGGTTCGACGGCATCGAGGTCACGACGACCGGACGCTTCTTCCTGCTCGTGACGGCTGAGGCCGGCTGAGGGCCAGAATCCCGGTGCTATCCTCCGGCGCGATGTCACCCCTCGCAGACCGGACGATCGCGACGGTCGGCTCCGGCGTGATGGCCGAGGCCATGATCGCCGGCTTCCTCCGCGCGAACCTCGTCGAACCCGGCCAGATCGTCGCGAGCCATCCGCGTGCCGAGCGCCGGAGCGCGCTCGCCGACACCCACGCGATCCGCGTCGTCGCGTCGAACGTCGAGGCGGTCGCCGGGGCCGACGTCATCGTGCTCGCGGTGAAGCCGCAGATGCTCGCGCGCGTGGGCCGGGAGATCGGGCCGCACCTTCGACGTGGCCAGCTCGTGCTGTCGGTGCTCGCAGGCCCCACGACCAAGGCGTTGACCGCCGCCCTCGGTCACGACCAGGTCACCCGTGCGATGCCCAACACCCCGGCGCGGATCGGCAACGGGATGACGGTCTGGTACTCGACGCCGGAGACGACCGAGGACCAGCGGGCACAGGCGAAGGCGCTGCTGGGCGCGCTCGGTGCGGAGCTCGAGGTCGAGGACGAGAAGTGGGTCGCGATGGCCACGGCCGTGTCCGGGACGGGTCCGGCGTACGTGTTCCTCGTCATGGAGGCACTCATCGACGCCGCCGTGCACCTCGGCTTTCCGCGCCACATCGCCCACGACATCGTCATCGAGACCCTCGAGGGCAGCACCCGGTTCGCGAAGCAGTCGGGGGATCACCCGGCCGTGCTCCGGAACATGGTGACGTCGCCGGCCGGCACGTCGGCAGCGGCGATCCACGAGCTCGAGTCGGGCCGGCTGCGGACGGTGCTCAGTGAGGCCGTGTGGGCCGCGTTCCGGCGGACGGTCGAGCTCGGCGACCAGATGGACGCGCAGCTCGCGGGGCCCAAGGACGGCTGAGCGAGGGGACCGCCAGGGCGGCATCGACGCCAAGGTCCGACGCTATCCTCGGGGCGATGGACACCCCGCCGGCCGCCGCCGGCCCCTCGGCCCCGACAGGCGCGACGCGCCCCGGCGCGCTCGGCGATCTGGCCGAACGAGCAATGCGCTCGGCGCTTCTGACGCTGTCGCACCGGCGCGCGCTCGGGCGGCTCGCGACCGGGCTCCCGATCACGCGGGCGATGGTCCGGCGGTTCGTGGCGGGGGAGACGCTCGAGGACGCGCTTCCCGCCATACAGCGGCTCCACGCCCACGGCCTGGCGACGACCGTGGACGTCCTCGGGGAATCGGTGGCGGCCGAGGCGGAGGCACGAGCCGCATGTGCGCGGTACCTCGCGGTCCTGACCGCGCTGGCCGACCGTGGCCTCGACCGGAACGTCAGCCTCAAGCCGAGCCAGATGGGCCTCAAGATCGACGAGCGACTCGCGCACGAGAACGTCGCGGCAGTCGTCGGCAGGGCGGTGGAGACGGGCGCATTCGTTCGGATCGACATGGAGGATTCGGGGTCGACAGACCGGACCCTTGCGCTGTGGCGCGAGCTTCGTCCCTCGGACCGCTCGTCGGGCGCCGACGTCGGCGTCGTCCTCCAGGCGGCGCTGCGGCGCACGGAGGCCGACATCGACGAGCTGATCGCCGCGCGGGGGCGCGTGCGGCTGTGCAAGGGTGCCTACAAGGAGCCCGAGACCGTCGCGTTCCAGGACAAGGCCGATGTCGACGCGGCGTACGAACGGCTCATGATCCGGCTGCTCCACGAAGGCACGTACCCGGCGCTCGCGACGCACGACGTGCGACTGATCAATCGCGCGGTCGACGTGGCCCGGGTCGACGGCATCTCCCGCGACGCCTTCGAGTTCCAGATGCTGTACGGCGTCCGGCGCGACCTGCAGGAGCAGCTGGCCGGTGCCGGGTGGCGGGTGCGCGTCTACGTGCCGTTCGGCGCCGAGTGGTATCCGTATTTCATGCGGCGCCTGGCCGAGCGGCCCGCGAATGTGTCGTTCCTGGTGCGGAACCTGTGGCGGGATCGGAGCCGGGGCTGAGGCTGCGCCGGAGAATCGAAGAGCCGCCGGGGATCCCGGCGGCTCACACGTCAGCGATGGCTGTCGACAGCCGTCGCATGACTACCAGCGTCGAGCGTGGTCGAAGCAGAAGGCGAACGCCGCAGCCGTGCTCCCGAGGAGCATCGCGGCGCGCATCCCGTACCACTTGAGGTTCGACTTCATCCCGGTCCCCTGCATCGATGCCGGAGAGGTGGGCCCCTCGCTCGGCGGAGCCAGACCGTATTCCTCGTTGTGATGCCGCGGGCATGACCCATAGGTACTGGTACGCGGCCGCCTTAAGTCGCCGGTGGTGCCCCGTCGCAACGTTCGGGAGGTGTGCCCGATGACCTCACGCCAGCACCGGAAGCCGGAACCAGAACGTGGCGCCCTCGCCGGGCTGCGTGTCGACCTCGAGCACCCCGCCGTGCGCCTCGACGATCTGGCGGGAGATCGGGAGGCCGAGGCCCGTTCCTTTCGGGCCGTCCGGCAGCGTGTCCGATGCCTGGCGGAAGGGTTCGAAGATCCGTGCCACGTCCTCCGCGGACACGCCCAGCCCCGAGTCCGCGACGGCGACGCGGACGTGCCGCGCGCCCCCCGGCGCCTCCGCGGCGACCGAGACGCGGACGCTGCCGCTGGGCGTGAACTTGACGGCATTCGACACGAGGTTGATGACCACCTGCACGAGCCGGTCGCGATCGCCGTCGACCTGTGGGAGCCCGTCCTCGATCGTCACCTCCAGGTCGAGCCCGCTGACCTCGAACAGCGCGGCGGTCGAGGCAAGCGCCTGGCGTACGACGTCCTCCAGCGAGAGCGGCGCGAGATGCCACTCGAACCGGCCGGCCTCGATCTTGGCGAGGTCCAGGAGGTCGTTGATGAGGCCCGTGAGCCGGTCTCCCTCGGCGACGATGATGCCGAGGCTCTCGCTTGCCTGACGCACCGCACGGTCCACCTTCGGATCACCGCGCGGCACGACCGGGAACACCACCTCGTCCAGCCGCTTGCGGTTGAGCCGGGCGAATCCGACGACCGACGTCAGCGGCGTCCGGAGCTCGTGCGAGACGTTGGCCAGGAATCTGCTCTTGGCCTCGTTCGCGTCCTCCGCGACCGCCCGCGCGCGCTCGGCCTCGGTCATCGCATCGACGAGATCGGCCGTCCGCTCGGCGACGCGCGCCTCCAGGGCCCGGTTCTGCGCCTCGAGCTCGGCGTACAGCCGCGCTGACTCGATGGCGCCAGCGAACAGCGATCCGACGGTGAACAGCAGCGGCCCGTCGGCACTCCGGAGGTCGCGGCCGGCTCGCCGATCGTCGACGACGAGCACGCCCACGGCGCGGCCCTGGGTGACGAGCGGCGTCCCGACGAACCCCGTCGACCCGAGCGCGGCCGCGATCCGCCGGTTGCCGTCGTCCGGGTCGCCGTCCGCGTCACGGAACCGGAGCGGGCCATCGGCGCGCGCGAGTGCTGCGAGCGCAGAGGTCTCGTCGTCGAGCGGGATGCGCAGGTCGGCGACGAGGAGCGCCATTCCCGGTGGTCCGCCGACCAGGCGGCATCCGCCGATCGTTCGACTCGCGCGATCGACGAACGCCATCAGCCCTCGTTCGAAGCCCAAATTGCCCACGATCTCCGCCAGGCCGCGCTCCACGAGGGCATCGAGCTCGAGCGTCGAGCCGAGCGCGATGCCGATCGCATTGATGCCGGCGAGCTCGCCGAGCCGCTCGCGGAGGTCCCGCTCCAGGTCGGCCTCGTCGACGATCGTCGCGGCGCGTTCGTGGGCCATCGGTGCCTCGACGCCCAGCCAGGCTCAGCGGATGGGGTCGGCGGCGACGGCCCGGCCGATGGCCGGGTCGGCGGACAGCGCCCGGCCCATCGCGGGTCCGGCGAGGGCCGCGATCGCGGTCACGACCTTGAGGTCCGCGGCGCGGAACGGGCCGCCGGTCGCGACTGCCCCGACCGCGCCGATCACCCGGTCGTCCGCGCGGAGCGGCGCGACGACGAGGCTGCCCGCGGCGCGTTCCTCGTCGGTGGACGCTTCGTCGTCCGCGGCGGACTCGACGAGCTCCGCGGACCCCGTCTCCACCACCCGACCGACGATCCCATCGCCGATGCGCGCGCTCGCGATGGGCGACGTCTCCGCAGCACCGGGGGCCGCGAGGAGCGACCCGTCCGGCTGGCTGAGGAGCAGGAAGCCCCGCGCGTCGTGAGGCAGCCGTGACAGCTCGCCGGTCGCCGTGGCGACGATTGCGGCGAGATCCGACGACCCACCGATCGCAGCGGCGAGGTCGTAGATCAGCGACAGCTCCCGATATCGCTCCAGCGCCTCGTTCGCGAGCGAGCGCTTGTCGCGCTCGCGGGCAGCGGCGTACGAGAGCACCGCCGCGATGCCGCGCGCCGCCCGGCCGCCCTCCACCGACCCGAGCACCTGGCCCTCGACGGCCACGTCGTGCCGGGTTGCGCCCGCGCTCGCGCCATCCCGGTCGAGCACGACCTCGCCATCGGCGTCGCGGATCGTGACGGCGGCGTCCGTGCCGGCGAGGAGCCCCGAGACCATCGGCGCCACGTGACGATGCCGGACGATCAGGCGCCGGAGCTCGCTCATGCCGACCCGAGGACCTCGCGGGCGATGGCGAGCAGCTCATCGGGATCGAACGGCTTGGTGAGGTAGCGGTTCGCGCCCGCGGCCAGGCCCGCTTCACGGTCGACCGCCTGGCCCTTCGCCGTCAGCAGCACGATGTGGGTGTCGGGACGGCCCAGCTCGCCCCGCACGGCGCGCGCGACCTCGAGCCCGTTCCGCTTCGGCATCATCACGTCGAGGAACACGAGGTCAGGCGCCTGCGCCTCGATCGCGGCGAGCGCCTCCTCCCCGTCGGATGCCGTGTACAGCTCCACGCCCTCGTCGAGCAGCTCTTCGAGCGTCTGCTCGATCAGCAGGCGGATGTGCTGCTCGTCGTCGACGATGAGGACGCTCGGCGACATGGATCCTCCGGGGACGGGTGAGCGGTCAACGATGCCGGAACGCGAGGGGCGGTGCAAGGCGCGCACGCCGGTCCGTATCCTGCGCTGGTGACCGTCTCGAACCGCCCGTCCCCGGCCGCCCCGGCGCCGCCGCCGCCCCTGCCCGGCGGGATCGACACGCCCGCGCTGGTCGTCTTCGTCGACCGGGTGTGGGCGAACATCCAGCGCCTCCAGGAGGACATGGACCAGCGCGGGATCCGGCTGCGGCCGCACGTCAAGACCCACAAGAGCGTCCGGATCGCTCGGATGCAGGTCGATGCCGGCGCGCGGGGACTGACGGTCGGGACGCTCGGGGAGGCCGAGGTGATGGCGTCCGCCGGCCTGCGGGACCTGTTCCTCGCGTACCCCGTGTGGGCGGAGGGCCCGAAGGCGTCGCGCCTCCGCGCGCTTCACGACGCCGCCGAGCTGCGGGTCGGCGTGGAGAGCGTGGCCGGCGCGGAGCGCGTCGCAGCCGCGGTGCGCGGCTCCCGCCGTCCGCTCCGCGTCCTCGTGGAGATCGACTCCGGCCTCCATCGCACGGGCGTCGCAACACCGGACGAGGCAGTCGCGGTCGCGCGGGCATCGGCGGCCGCCGAGCTCGTGGTGGAGGGCGTGTTCACCCACGGCGGGCACGCGTATCGCCCGGGCGCAGCCGGTGCCGTGGCACTCGACGAGGTGACGGCGCTGGAGCGGTCGGCCGCGGCACTCGAGGCCGCCGGCTTCGAGGTGTCCGTCATCTCGGCGGGGTCGACGCCGACGCGCGCGCTGTCCGCGACAGGCCGCGTGACCGAGATCCGCGCCGGGACGTACGCGCTCGGGGACCGGCAGCAGGTCGTCCTGGGTGCGATCGGGCCGGACGACACGGCGGCGTTCGTCGCCTCGACAGTCGTCGCGGCGCGACCGGGTCGGGCCGTTCTCGACGCCGGTGCCAAAGCCCTGACCAAGGACATGGCCGCCTTCGTGGACGGCTATGGCGCCATCCCTGCCTGGCCCGGCGCGGTCATCGAGAAGCTCAACGACTACCACGGCATGGTCGCCCTGGCGGGCGGTGGTCCGCGCCCGGCGATCGGGGACGTGGTCGCCGTCGTCCCGAACCACATCTGCCCGGTCGTCGATCTCGTGTCCTCGTTCCTCGCGGTGGGCACGGACGGCCGAGCCGACCACTGGGCGGTCGACGCGCGAGGCCGGAGCGGCTGAACCCGGTGTCGGGCATGATCGGCCGATGACCGACTCGAGGCGATCAGCCAGCGCCGCCGTGCCGCCCCGTGGCGATCTCCGACGGCGGGTCCTCGCCGGCGAGCCGACGGTCGGCGCGTTCGTCGGGCTCGGCGCGCCCGCGTCTGCCGAGCTCGTCGCTCGGGCCGGCTTCGATTGGGCCATCCTCGACCTCGAGCACGGCATGGGCTCGGTCTCGGACCTGCACGCCCAGCTCCTCGCGGTCCAGACGACGCCGACCGCGGCCATCGTCCGCGTCCCATCGGTCGAGCGGCTGCGGATCGACAGGGCGCTCGACCTTGGCGCCGACGGCGTCATGCTCCCCCAGGTCCGGTCTGCTGCCGAGGCTCGGGACGGCGTGTCGTGGATGCGCTATCCGCCCGCAGGGGTCCGCGGGGTTGCCCTCGTGACGCGCGGCGCAGGTTACGGCGCCGTGGACCACCCGGCCATCGCGGAGCAGGTGAACGAGTCGCTCCTGGGCGTGTTCCAGGTCGAGTCCCCGGACGCGGTCGCCGCCGCGGACGACCTGGCATCGATCGACGGCGTCGACGTGCTGTTCGTCGGGCCCGCGGACCTGTCGCACACGATGGGCATCCCCGGCCGGTTCGACGACCGGGAATTTGTGGCGGCCCTCGACCGCGTCGTCGGCGCGTGCCGGGCGCACCGAAAGGCGCCCGGGATCCTGCTCAAGGACGGGGCGTCCGTCGCGGCGTCGCGGGCGCGAGGGTTCACGTTCCTGGGAGTCGGATCGGACGTGGCATTCGTGATCGCCGGCGCGCGCCGGGAGCTGGACGCGGCGCGCGAGGCGCTTCGCTAGCCGCCCGAGGCGCACGCCGCCCGATCGAGCCCCTCCGCGTACACTGGATCCGTGGCCGATCTGACCGAGCGCGCGGTCGCCGCGCGCGTTCCCGCCCTGACCTCGCAGCCCCTCATGGTCGTCGGGCGGCGGGAGCCCGTGACGGTCGGCCCGGGCACCCCCGTGGCGGCCTGTCTCCGGGCCATCCAGCAGACGGGAACCGGTGATTCGGTCTTCGTCACCGACCGCGATGGCCGGCTCGCAGGCGTCCTGACCGAGCGTGACATCTTCGGCCGCCTCGTCGGCGCCGACGTCGCGGGGGCCGTGAATCTCGAAGCGCCGGTCGAGCAGTACATGACGACCGAGCCCCGCACCCTGCGGCTCGAGCAGACGGTCGCCGACGCCATCGGGCTCATGCAGTCCGGGCGCTTCCGCAACATCCCGGTGGTCGACGACGACCGTCGCCTCGTCGGCGTGGTGCGCCAGGTGGACGTCCTCAAGTTCCTCGCCGAATCGTTTCCCGAGGAGCTGCTCAACCTCCCTCCACGACCCCATCAGCGCATGGAGCAGGCCGAAGGCGGATGACGACCACACGGGAACGAATCGAGCACGACGTCCAGGAGCTCGATCGGGTCACGATCCGGTTCGCCGGCGACTCCGGCGACGGCATGCAGCTCACAGGCACGCAGTTCACCCGCACGGCCGCCGTCTTCGGCAACGACATCAGCACCTTCCCCGACTATCCGGCGGAGATCCGCGCCCCCGCGGGCTCCCTGCCCGGTGTCTCGGGCTTCCAGATCAGCTTCTCCGCGTCGGATATCCATACCCCGGGTGACCAGCCCGACGTGCTCGTCGCGATGAACCCGGCGGCACTCAAGACCAACGTCGCCGACCTGCCCGCGGGCGGTGCGCTGATCGTCAACAGCGACGCGTTCACGCAGCAGAACCTGAACAAGG
>DATFQL010000131.1:0-3498 GCA_035264305.1 Candidatus Limnocylindrales bacterium
GTGGAGACGCGCTTCAAGCTGCTCGGACATCCGGTCCACCCGATGTTGATCGTGTACCCCCTCGGGCTCCTGTCGGCGGCCGTCATCTTCGATGTCCTGTACCTCGTGAGCGGGAACGGCGACCTCGCGACCTTCTCGTTCTGGGCGCTGGCCGCGGGCCTGGTGGGCGGGCTCGCCGCCGCGCTCTTCGGGCTGATCGACTGGCTCGGTCTCCCCGATGGCACGCGCGCGAAGCGGATCGGCGCGCTTCACGGTGGCGGGAACCTCCTCGTCGTCGCGCTGTTCGCGGTCAGCTTCCTGCTCCGCCTCAACAACCCGCAGTACCTGCCCGACACGCTGCCGCTGATCGTCGGCCTCCTCGGCGCCGGTGTCGCGCTCGTGACCGCGTGGCTCGGCGGCGAGCTCGTCTACCGGCTCCGCGTCGCGGTCGATGACGACGCCGGCCTGAACGCCTCGAGCTCGCTGGACCGGGACGGCGTCGTGGACGTGCAGACCTGACGATGCGGACTCGGCTCCTCCTCGGGGTCAGCGTCCTCTGGATACCGCTCGCATTCCTGTTCGACGGGGTCACCGTCCTGATGCTGCCAGTCAGACTGGGTGGCGACGCGACCTCGCTCGGTCTCGTGTCGCTCGTCGGGCTTGGCATCGGCGCCGGGCTCCAGCCCATTGCGGGCTGGGCGAGTGATCGGCTTCGCCACCGGCTGGATCGGCGCGTGTTCACGACCGTCGCCGTCGTCCCAGCGCTCCTGGGGCTCGGGCTGCTCGCGGGCACGGGGAGCATCGTCGGAGCCGTGATCGGCTACGTCCTCGTCCAAGCCGCCTCCACGTCCATCCAGGCGGGCCAGCAGACCCTCATCCCGGAGCACGTCAGTCACGTCCAGCGAGGGCGCGCAGCCGGGCTGAAGTCGGCGTTTGACGTCGGGGGCGCATTCGTTGCGTTCCTTGTCCTCGGGGCGCTGCTTGCCGCGGGGAACCTGGTCGCCGCGGCCGCGGTGAGCGCTGCCGTCCTCGTCGTCGCAGTCGTGCTGATGCTCGTCCTCGTCCCGCGCGTCGACCGGACCGTCGCGACCATCGTGCACACGCGCTCGCTTCCGCCCGGGCTCGTCCCGCTCATCCTCGCGCGGTTCCTGTTCCTGTTCGGGACGTACGCGGTAGGAAGGTTCCTCGTCCTGCTGATCGCCGATCGACTCCGGATCCCCGCTGACCAGGCGCTGGATGAGGCGGGCGCACTGCTCGCGCTGCTCACGCTTGTCACGGCCGCGGCCGCCCTCGTGTTCGGGTGGCTCGCGGATCGACGCGAGCGCACGGACCTCATGGTCCTCGGTGCGGTCCTCGCCGTCGCGGGGATCCTGTTGCTCATGCCGTCGGGCGGCCTCGCCGGCGTCGTCGCCGGCGGGATGGTGATGAGCCTCGGCACCGCGGCGTTCATGACGTCGAACTGGGCGGCAACCACCGACGTGGTGCCGCGCGCCGAGGCCGGGCGGCTGATGGCGATCGCAAACCTCGGCACCGGCCTGGCGGCTGCGGCGGCGGGGATCCTCGGCCCGCTCATCGACGCCGCAGGCTTCGCCCCTGCACTGCTCATCGCTGGGGCCGCGTCAGCCGGCGCGGTCGTCCCGCTCGTGGTCCGCCTGCCGCACATCCACCGCTCCCGGGAGCACGCCGCATGAACCTCACGACACCCCCGCCGCAACACGACGACCTTGCGCAGCGTTCGCAGCTGTGGCCGTCGACGCCGGTCGACCTCCCCCGGGCACTGAACTGGCTGACCAAACCGATCATGCCGTTCGCCCTCTCGTACGGGAGACGGGTTCCGCGCCGGGGGCCCCGCGGCCACGAACCCGAGGACGTCCTGCTCCCCCGCGGCTACCGCGCCGAGGTGGTGGCGACGGGCCTCAGCGCGCCGGTCATGACGACGTTCGGACCCGATGGCGCCGCGTATGTGGTCGAGTCGGGCCACAAGGTCGACGATGCGCCGCGGATCCGGCGGGTAGATCCGTCGACTGGCGCGCTCAGCACGGTGCATGAGTTCACAGGCCCGGATTGGGTGGAGACCGGAGCGGTGACCGGTGCCGTGTTCGTCGACGGTGCCCTGATCGTCACGAACACGGATCGGGTGATCAGGATCGAGGCCGACGCCTCGCGCCGCACGATCGTGGAGGGGCTGCCGGGGCGCGGCGACCACCAGACGAACCACCCGGTCGTCGGGCCGGACGGCAAGGTCTATTTCGGCGTGGGCGTGGCGACGAACTCCGGTGTCATCGGCTCGGACAACGGCGCCTACGGCTGGCTCCAGGACAACCCGGACGTCCACGACGTGCCCGGGCAGGACGTTGTCCTCGCCGGACGCAACTACGAGGACCGGGACATGCTCGGCGACCTCTCGAGGAAGGTCCGGACGGGCGCGTTCGTCCCGTTCGGTACCGAGACGCAGCCCGGCCAGGTGATCCCTGGCAGCGTCAAGGCGTCGGGATCCGTCCTGCGGTGCGATGCCGACGGCTCGAACCTCGAGCTCGTTGCATGGGGGCTCCGCAACCCGTACGGTCTCGCGTTCGCCGCCGACGGAGCCCTGTTCGCAACCGAGCACGGGATGGACGCACGCAGCAAGCGGCACATCCTCGGCGACTTCGACGACCTGTACCGGATCGAGGACGGCCGGTGGTACGGCTGGCCGGACTTCGCCTCGGGGATGCGGCTGGACGACCCGCGCTGGGGCGACGGTGGCCAGGGCCGGGAACCGGTCCTCGCCGCGTTTCCCGAGCCCGAGCCGCCCTACCCCGTCGTCTCGTTCCCGCCGCATTCGGGTTCGAACGGGATCGCGATCTCGCCGGGCGGTGACTTCGGCTTCGAGGGCAACGCGTTCGTCGCGATGTTCGGGGACCTCGCTCCGATCACGACGCCCCGGCTCGCGACACCCGTCGGGTACAAGGTGGTCCGCGTCGACCTCGAGCGACGCCAGATCGTCGATTTCGCGCTGAACCGCATCCAGGGTCCGGCGTCGAAGCTGCCGCACGACGGCTTCGAGCGCCCGAGCCATTGCGTGTTCGGACCGGACGGGGCGCTCTACGTGACCGACTTCGGCGAGATCGAGATCGCGCCCGAGAAGGCCGGGATCCGCGTGCAGGCCGGGTCGGGCACGCTATGGCGGATCCGCCGGGAGGGTGACGTGCCCGCAGGGACCGAGCCGCCCGAAGCGGTGAAGGTGCCGTTCTACGTGGCGCAGTACGCCACCTGGGCGGGCTTCGTCGCCGTGGCGGTGGCCGTGGCCGTGGCCGGAATCGCGATCGTCATCCGTCGTCTGATGCGGCGGTCGAGCTGAGCGGCTACGACGACGAGACGGGCCCGCGAGGCCCTGTCAGTCGCCGACGACGACGGCCCGGTCCGCTCCCCTGTCGTAGCGCACGACGACCTGCTGGTCGGCCTCCTCCTCGCCCGTGCCGTACCGCAGCACGTACCCGTCCTCCGGTGGGGCGGACGTCCACTGGACGGCGAGCAGCG
>DATFQL010000132.1:0-2297 GCA_035264305.1 Candidatus Limnocylindrales bacterium
AGATCGTTGATAGCCATCGACGCCATCTGGGATGTGTGCCTCTGCTGTCCACGAGCCCGGCCGGCGCGAAGGGCACTGCGGTGCGGTCCGGCTCGCTGTTGAGCGGAGTGTCGGGTTCCGGGGTGGGCTTGCGTAGCCGTACTCTCGGCTACCCGGTGGTACCAACTCTTCGCGCGCAGGCACGCCGGGCCCCAGGCCCCGTCGGGGCCGGCGGCCGCTCGACCGGCGCGTGGGGGCACAACCATGCGTCGGCCGTACACGGCCGCCAGCCCCCGGGCGCCGCGTAGCGGGGAAACCCGCCGCCGCGACGCTGCGCATTGTGGGGCCCGGCGGCCTCGAAAACGTGTCCGCGGCACAGGACGCGGTGTCGCGGCGCACCGGCAGCGGAACTATCGTCGACCAGAAGCCGCGGCGATGGGGCAAAGAACGCACTGGCATCTTTGGCCGACTCGGCCCACCATCTCCCTGTACCGTCGCGCCGCACCTCGCCGTCACGCAATCCTGCGGCCTCCGAGAGGAGCGACCACGTGAAGCTCGTGCTTGCCGCCATCCGCCGCCTCGTCTCCTGGGTGAACGCAGCGCTGCAGATCGTGGAGACGGATCCGACGGCGAATGCCGAGTACGACCGCATCGACCGCGACCTGGACGGGACGGCGGATGCCGTCGATGAGGGGGAGCCCGTCGAACGGATCCCTCCCGTCCGGGAAGCGCCCTACCCGCACCCCGCTACGGACCCTGGGATCGAAGCAGGCGATCGCGCGTCGATGCGCGCTGGGAGCCGGTTCGCCTGGCGCCCCCGGCAGGAATCGAACCTGCGACCAACCGCTTAGAAGGCGGCTGCTCTATCCGCTGAGCTACGGGGGCGCGGTGCGTTCGCCAGTCTACAAAGCCGGACCGGATCGTTGCCTTCGTCGGCGGCGTCGCGGCCCTGTGTGCACGGTTCGGGATACCCCTGCCAGCCGAGTATCAGGACGTCAGCGGCCGCCGCTCCAAGGCCGTCGAGTGACCCCACTCGCCGCCGGGCAGATCGGACCGATGAACAGGGTTCGCGATGGGGTTCCCGGGCTCAGGAGCCTTCGTTGCGGCCCCTCGAGAGATTCCGGTACTCGGTTCGAAGGTGGCGAGCGAGGCTGTCGTACTCCATCTGCGCCGCGGAGCCGGGTTCGGCCTCGGCCGCCGAGCGTTCGGCCTCGCGCCACTCCGCGAGGACCGACGCGAGCGATCGCGGCGTCTCGTTGATCGGTCTCGCGTCGGGCGAGGTCGTGGGGATCAGGGCGGCCAGACGGACCTCGTCCGTGCTTCTCCCCAGGACGCGACCGGCGACAGCCTCGATCTGCAGGGCGAGCTCCGCGACGCGAGGATCTGCCGGGGGCAGCCCTCGCTTCTCCTCCTCGAGAGCGATCAGGGTGTCCATGTCCCTGAGCAGGGCGTCCGACGTGATCCGGAGGCTCTGGGGATTGTCGATCATGCGGCGAGTGTGACCCTCCCCGGCGGGCGCGTCGAATCAGGTGTTCTCCGTGATGACGTCCGGCATAGGCGTCCCGCGCGGACCGATCGACGCCCGGGCACTTTGCTACGCTCCGCGCACCGTCGACGGTCGCTGATCCGGCACCGTCGAGGATCGGAAGGACCGGATGCGTCTCCAGCGGCGGCGATTCAGCGAGGCAACCGACGTGCGGCTGTTCCCGCGCGGGCGCGTGGACGTCGTCGACCTCGATGATGCCGTCGTCGGGCGGATGGTGTACGAGCCGGGCTGGCGGTGGTCCGTCGACGTGAAGCCGATCGCCGGAACCGACACGTGCCAGTACCACCACCTCGGCGTGACCCTGTCGGGCGTCCTTCGCGTCCAGATGGGCGACGGGACCGAGCTCGAGGTCGGCCCGGGAGACGTGTTCGAGTTCCCGCCGGGCCACGACGCGTGGGTCGTCGGCGACGAGCCGTGGGTGTCCGTCGACTTCGAGGCGATGCGCACGTACGCGAAGCAAGACGACGCGCGCGAGGAGCTCGTCCTGGCGTCGATCGTGTTCACCGATATCGTCGACTCGACGCGCCGCGCCGCGGAGCTCGGCGGCGACCGCTGGGGCGATCTGGTGGCCGAGCACAACCGGAAGGCGGCGACCGCGATCGACCGCCACCGGGGCCGGCTCGTCAAGACGACCGGTGATGGCGTGCTCGCCCAATTCGATGGCGCCGAGCGGGCGGTCCGCGGAGCGGCAGCGATCCGCGCCGCCGCTCGCGATCTCGGGATCAGCATCCGCGCGGGCGTGCATACCGGCGAGATCCGGGTAACCGGCCAC
>DATFQL010000133.1:0-28879 GCA_035264305.1 Candidatus Limnocylindrales bacterium
GAGCGGGAACGACAGCCGCGCGAGCTCGGGTGGCGCGGCACCGCCGACCCACTCCGCGACCCGCGTCCCGAGCCACGGCAGGATCGCGACGCCCGAGCCGCAGCAGCCGGTGGCATACGCGACGCCGTCCGCCCGCCCGACGTGCGGCATCCGGTCGAACGTGAACGCGACCTTGCCGCCCCACGCGTACTCGATCCGGGTGTCGGCGAGCTGCGGGTGGACCGACACCATCGCCTGCCGCAGGATCCCCGCGGCGCGGAGCACGGATGTCGGCCACATCGAGGCCCGGCCGCCGAACAGCATCCGGTCGTCGGGCGTCCGGCGCCAGTACCAGAGGTAGTTCTTCGTGTCGAACAGCATCCTCGCGCGTGGGATCAGGTCCTCCGCGAGGTCGGGTGCGAGGGGCTCGGTCACGATGATGAAGCTGCTGATCGGGAGGATGCGGCGACGGAGGGACGGCGTGACGCCTCCCGTGTAGCCGTTCGTGGCCACGATGACGTCTCGGGCAAGGATCGCTCCCCGGCTGGTCTCGACGACGGCGCGGCCGTCCCGCTGACGGCGGACGCGCTCCGCCCGCACGTCCTCGACGAGGACCACGCCCGCCGCCTCGGCGAGCCCTGCCAACCCGGCGGTGAGCTTCCCGGGATGCAGGCTGCCGCTCCGCTCCACGAGGAGCCCGCCGAAGAACGCGTCCGAGCCGACGACGCCGCGGAGATCCCGCCGGGCGACGGCGCGGGCGGACATGTCCACGCTCCCGAGGAGCGAGGCCGCGTCCGCGAACCCCGCGGCGTGCCCGGGCGCCGCAGCGAGGACGACATGCCCCGACCGCTCGAAGTCGGCCGCGATCGATCCCTCGCACAGCGCAGCGACGTGCTCGTAGGCGTCGATCGAATCGCGGTACAGGCGCTCGCCGACCCCGCGGCCGTGATTCGCGACCAGCGCCGAGAGGGGCGTCTTGTAGCCGGGATGGATCATCCCGCCGTTGCGGGTCGATGCCCCCCACCCGAGCCGCTCCGCCTCGAGCAGGACGACGTTCGCGCCGAGCTCGGCGGCCCGGCGCGCGGCCGACAGCCCCGTCAACCCGCCGCCGACGACGACGACATCCGCCGCGTCGGGCAGCGTCGCTCCCCGGCGGTCGGCAAGCCGGGGCATGGTGTCCTGCCAGAAGCTGCGCTGAGTCACCCCGTCGAGTGCCGCGAGACGCGCCATCGGTGCACAGTAACGGAGCGCCGGAGCCATCCGGCCCGCGTCCCGACACGTACCACCGGCAGACGATGATCGTCGAACCCGCTCCTACGAACCCGCGCTCGCCAGCGCGACGGGCGCTCCGTGTGGCGGGGCTCGCCGTGCCGGTCGTGCTGCTCGTCGGCATCGTCGCCGCCGGTGCCCTGGGCCCGCCACCGCCGGCCGAGGATCCCTCGTCCGCACCGGCGACGGTCGAGGTCACCAGTCCCGCTGCGTCGGCCGGCACCGTGCTGCTGGCCGACGGGTCCACGACGGCCTTTCCCGTGTCGTGGGTGGGGCTCCGCGTCCGGACCGTGGCCGAGACGCGTGCCGAACGACAGGCCGGCCGCGCCGACGGGATCGTGGCCGTGGCCGGCTACCTGAGCTATGGCTCGCTCCCCCGCACCTGCGTCGACGCCTACCTCGACACGGATCCGGCGGCATGCGACGGCCGCGCGCTGCTTGCCGACGTCACGGTGCTGCCGACCGCTGACAACGGGGGCGTGTTCGGGTCGATCGGACCGCATCTCCATCCGACCTTCGGCGATGGGGTGCGGGGGCCCACGCCGGGGCCGACCCCGCGCAGCCCCACGCGCGAGCCAATCCCGGTCGTCGTCGTCGGCCGCTACACCGATCCCGCCGGGGTCCCATGCAGTCCGACGTCACGTGACTGCGGACAGGCGTTCGCCGTCGAGCGCGTGGTCTGGGTCGCGGGCACGCCGTGGGGTGAGACGCTGGGCGTCGATGCGGCGCTCGACATCGAGCCGAATGCGCCCGAGGTGGACAGGGCGGTGAAGGCCGCGAGCTCGGCGCTCGGCACGGGAGCGCTCCCCCTGCGGACGGCCGTCCTGCGGCGCGAGCTTCTCGCGACCGTCGATCCCGATGCGGCACACCAGCTTGGGCGAATCCCCGCAGGCCAAGGCCTCCGGGCCGTGACGTACGTCCGCGGGCTCGTGTTCGAGTTCGATGCGAGCCAGCCGCTGTACGGCCGTGACCCTTCGATCGGGTGGGTGGTGCTCGACGCCAGGACGAGCGAGGTCCTCGCCCGGGGCGGCCGGGGTGGCGTCGGCGCACCGGCGATCGGCACTCGCGTCCCGCTCCCGGAGGCGACGCCCGCGCCCTGATCCTCAGTCGGCCGCGTAGGCGACCCGGCCCGCCGCGATGGTCAGCCGGACCACGCCCGGCAGGTCGCGGCCGATCAGTGGCGAGTGCTTCCCCCTCGAGCGCAACGCGTCGGGCTCCACGCGCCACGCCGCACCGCGGTCGATGACGACGAGGTCGGCCGGCTCGTCCTCGCGCAGTCCCGGCACCACGTCGGAGCGCCGGAGCACGGAGGCAGGGCCGATCGTCAGGGCCTCGATTGCGCGCCCGAGCGGCAGGCGTCCGGCGTCGACCGCCTCGAGGACGAGCCCGATCGCCGTCTCGATGCCGCTGATCCCGTTCGCGGCCCACCCGAACTCAACCCGCTTGTCGACCTCGGTGTGCGGCGCATGGTCGGTCGCGATCGCGTCGGCGGTCCCGTCTGCGACCGCCGCGAGGCACGCGGCGGCGTCCGCCGGCGAGCGGAGCGGCGGGTTGACGCGCAGCGACGGGTCGAACGGCGCCGCGACGAGCGCGCCGTCGGCCCACGGATCGCGGGCCGCCCCGGCGTCGTCCACGGCGTCCCACGCCCAGCGCCGGGACCCTGCGATCCACTCGTCGCTGAGGGCGAGGTGATGGGGCGTCACGTCGCAGCTGACCGGCAGGCCCGACGCCTTCGCGACGCGAACGTGCCCGAGCGCAGCGGCTGTCGACACGTGGGTCAGGTGGAGCCGCGCCGCCGGGACGTCGCGCACGACATCGGTGAGGATCGCAATCGCGCGCGCCACGGCGCCCGACTCCGCGGCCACCGGCCACCCGCGCAGGCCGAGCACGGTCGCGACATACCCTTCCGATGCCTCGGCGCCGTCGGTGAGCGTCGGATCCTCGGGATGCTCGATGATCGGCAGCCCGAGGGTGCCCGCATACGCGAGCGCGTTGCGCAGGATCGAGGCGTTGGCGACGGGCGCGCCGTCGTCGCTGAACCCGGCGACTCCGGCATCCGCAAGCTCGCCGAGCGGCGCGAGCGTCTCGCCACCGCGTCCTGTCGTGACCGCGCCGTGGACGAGGAGCCGGACGGGCGATCCGGTCGCCGCCGCTGCCGAACGCACCCGGCCGACGATCCCCGGGTCGTCCGTCGCGGGCGTCGTGTTGGGCATGGCGCAGACCGTCGTGAAGCCGCCGTGCGCGGCCGCGGCGAGGCCCGTCGCGACCGTCTCCGCGTCCTCGTTCCCCGGCTCGCGGAGGTGTGCATGGAGGTCGACGAATCCAGGCACGAGCAGCAGGCCACGGTCCTCGATCCCGTCGGCGTCCGCGCCTGACAGCCAGCTGACCCGCTCCAGCCGCCCGTCGGCGACGACGAGCTCGGCCGCTCCCTCCCGGCCCGCGGCGGGATCGACGGCCCACCCGCGCAGCGTGAGCGCGTCGGCGACCTCGCCCACCCGGCCACCGGCAGCGACACCTGCGCCGCTCACGTGCCGGCCTCGCCGCGACCTGCCGCACGGGCTCCGGCCAGCAGGTACAGCAGTGCCATCCGGACGGCGACGCCGTTCGTCACCTGCTCCGTGATGACCGAGCGGGGGTCCACGGCGACGTCCGCCGCGATCTCCACGCCCTCGTTCATCGGCCCGGGGTGCATCACGACGACATCGGGGCTCGCGCCGCGAAGCCGTTCGCGGGTGAGGCCGTAGCGTGCGGCGTACTCGCGCAGCGACGGCAGCAGCCCGGATGCCATCCGTTCCTTCTGGATCCGCAGCGTCATCGCGACGTCCGCGCCCCGCAGCGCGGCGTCCACATCGGAGGTGACCGTGAAGCGTCGTCCGGCGGCGCCCCGGCGCGCCCACCCCTCGAACCCCCTGAGCAGCGTCGAGGGCCCGCAGATCCACAGGTCTGCCCCCATCGCGGTGAGCGTCCAGACGTTCGACCTCGCGACACGCGAGTGCAGCACGTCGCCGAGGATGACCACCTTGCGGCCCTCGAGCGATCCGCCGGGAAACCGGCTGCGGAGCGTGTACAGGTCGAGCAGCGCCTGGCTCGGGTGCGCGTGCCACCCGTCGCCGCCGTTGAGCACGGACCCGCCGAACACCTCGGCCGCGAGGTACGGGGCGCCCGACACCTGGTGACGCATGACGAGCATGTCGGCTCCGAGCGCCTCGACCGTGCGCACGGTGTCGACCAGCGACTCGCCCTTGGACACCGATGACGACGAGGCGGCGATGTTCACGACGTCGGCCGACAGGTTCTTCGCCGCGACCTCGAACGAGACGCGGGTCCGCGTCGACGCCTCGTAGAACAGGATTGTCACGGCCGTGCCGCGCAGCGCCGGCACCTTGGGGATCGGCCGGGCGAGGACCTCGCGCATCGCGTCGGTCGTGCCCATGACGAGCTCGAGCTCGCGCCGCGTCAGCCCGTCGACGTCGAGGAGGTGACGGTGCGGCCACGGGACCGGCTGTGTCTCGGGCGGCGCGTCGACCGCGGGGACGGCTGCGCGCGTCGCGCCAGCATCGTCGGGGTCGCCGGCGGCGTCGGCGGGGGAAGCGGGCACCGAGGACGACGCCCCTTGGCGGTCGACCTCGGCCGTCATGCGCGGGCCCCGCCTGCGGGCTCTGCGGCGCCGATTCGCTCGATCTCGACCCCGTCGTCGTCGTCGGTCTCATCGAGCAGAACCTTGACGACCTCCTCGCGGGACGTCGGCACGTTCTTCCCCACGTGGTCCGCGCGGATCGGCAGCTCCCGGTGCCCTCGGTCGACGAGGACGGCCAGGCGGATCGCCTGCGGACGCCCGAAATCGATGAGCGCGTCCATCGCGGACCGGATCGTGCGACCCGTGTAGAGCACGTCGTCGACGAGGACCACGGTCGCGCCGTTCAGGTCGAACGGGATCGCGGTGCCCTTCACGACGGGTTGCTGGGCCACGAGCGTGAGGTCGTCGCGATAGAAGGTGATGTCGAGCGCGCCGACCGGCACGACCGTGCCCTCGTGGTCGGCGATGGCCCTGGCGATGCGGTGGGCGAGGGGGACGCCGCGCCGTTGGATCCCGATGAGCGCCAGCCCCTGGGTCCCCGCCTGCTTCTCGACGATCTCGTGAGAGATGCGGATCACCGCCCGGCGAACGTCTTCCGCGGCCATGATCCGGCGGCCGGTCACGCGGTCCATCTGCGCTGCACGGGGTCGATCCTCCTTCCCGGCCTCACGGGGCCATCCGGTCTCACCGGACCGGCGTGGAATCGTTCGCAAGTCTACCCCGCGACGCCACAGGCGGCGCCCACCCGTCACCGGATGACGGTCGCGCCGTCCTCGGTCAGCAGCTCGAACCGGCCGAACGTGTCTCCGTCCCAGGCAAGGACCTGCACGGTGGTGTCGCCGCCCTCGGCCGGGGCCGACCACGTCATCCGCTCATCCCGCAGCGAGAAGCCCTCGAATGCCGGGGCCTTGTCCAGCTTCGGGTGGTCGAGGTCCGCTCGACCGGTGTCGGGATCGATCGTGTACAGGCTCAACACCCCAGGCTCGTCCGGACCGGCCGTCGTCGTCCAGACGGCGAGGAGCTTCCCGGACTCGTCCCAGCGGACCGCCCAGTCCGCGAGGCCACGACTCGCGAGGATCTGCCTGGCATTGCCGCGAGCCGGCCATGCGTCGAGGACCAGCTCGCCGTCACGTGGAAGCCACGCCCTGCCGTCCTCAGCCGGGCGGATCGTGCCGTCCCACCACACGCCGGTGCGTCCGTCCGGGCCGACGGTCGGTCGCCACATCCGGCCGTCGAGCACGAGATGCGCCGTCTCGTCGTCGAGACGCAGCTCGACGCTGCGGGGCTCCTCGCCGTGGATCCGGCTGACGAGCAGCCGGTCGCCGGTCCAGCCGGCGAACACCGAGGCGTGGTCGGTCGTCACGGCGTTCGCTCGGGCCTGGCCGACGGTCCACACGTAGACGTCGGGGCCGTCGTCGCCCTGGGCGGGCCGGGCCGTGAAGGCGAAGCGCGAGCCATCGGGCGAGTAGGCGGCGGTCGTGCCGACCACGAGCACGTCCCGCGCGATCTCGATCGCGCCCCCGGGGAGCGGCGTGACCTCCACCGAGGCCGACGGCCCGGTGGTCGGCTCGATCGGCGTCGGGGTGGGCGACGGGCTCGGATCGACCGAGGCGACCGCCTCGGTCGGCGTGGGGTCTGCGCTCGCCGATGGCTCGGTAGGCGAGGCCGGCGCATCGGTCGGGACGGCGCTCACCAGGGGCTCGGCGGAGCCGCCTGGCTCCTCCGACGGCTCATCGCTCGGGACTCCCTCGCCGGTCGGCTCCGGGCTGGCCGTCACCGCGGGCGCCTCGCTCGGCGGTTCCGATCCGGAATCGGCGGTCGGCGCAGGTACGGAGGCGAGCGGCTCGGATGTCGGGTCGACGGCGGTCGTGCCCGCCACGCTCAGCACGTAGACCCCTTGCGCCCCGTCCCCCCGCTCCACGACGACCACCTGGTCCTGCGACGGCGAGATGATCGCGTCCCACGAGGCGGCCTTCGTCGCGAGCTCGGTGTCCGTGCTGTCCGACTGTTCGGCGACGGCGCAGCTGCTCGCTCCGAGGGGACACACCTCGTCGACGGGCTGGCGCCGGATCTCCAGCCTCCCGTCCTCGTTCCGTCCGATGACCTGGACCTCGCCTGCGACGAGCGGGAAGGGCGTCGCGTCTGGATCGGGGCCCTTGCTCGTGCTCTCCTTCGCGGGCAGACCGTTGAGCAGGCCGAGGCCGACCGCGATAGCGACGACCATCGCGCCCGCCAGGGGTGCGAAGACCGAATGCTGGCCGGTGCCCGCGCGCCGTCCGAACAGCGCGCCGAGGCCGCTCGGTCGCCGCCTCGCGTGCTGCGCCTCGATCGCCCCCGCGGTGCGGGCCCACAGGTCCCGAGGCGGGTCGGGGTACGCGCCGCGGGCGGGCGCGAACAGCGCGCTCTCGGCGTCGTATTCGGCGGCCACACGCGAGCACGGGTCGCAGCGCAGGAAGTGGGCTTCGAGCCACGCCTCGTCTCGCGGATCCAGCCGCTCGTCGATGCGCATCGCCGCGAGCTCGCGAGCTCGGGCGTGGTCGCCTGCGGTACGGTCGCTCACGCCGGCGCGCCCCCGTCGGCGTCGGCGGCCGCGTCCGCCTCGGCGAGCGCAGCACGCTCGGCCGCCAGCGCCTGTCGGAGGTTCTCACGCGCTCGCGTCAGGAGGGCACGCGCCGCGACATGCGACACGCCCAGCGCCGCGGCGAGCTCGAGACCCGTGAGGTCGTGAAGCTCCGCGAGGAGGAGCGCGGTCCGCTGGCGCTCGGGGATCCGCTCGAGCGCCCGCTGCAGGTCGCCCGACAGGCGAGCGTCCATCACCAGGTGCTCGGCGGACGGTGCGGTGTTGCGCGCCTCACCAACGAGCGGGACGAAGCGGACGATCTTGTGGCGACGGAGGTTGTCGAGCGCGACCCGGTGCGCGATCTGGTAGAGCCACGCGCGTGCGTTCTCCGGCTTCTCGAGCGAATCGTAGGCGCGATACGCCTTGACGAATGCGTCCTGCGCGAGATCCGCGGCGAGCTCCGGGTCTCGGAGCATGCGCAGCAGGTACGCATAGATCTCGTGCTGGTGCTTCGCGAACAGCTCCTCGACGAAGCGGTACGCCTCGTCGCGGTCCCAGCCCGCGCTCACGGCGATGCCCGCGCGTCGGGACGGCTGCTCGAGCTCGAAGGGATCGGCGACCACGTGTGCTCCGCTGGCGCTCGGTTTGCCCCCCCGACCCGGAACCCGGGGCTCCAGGTCGCTGTGACGATGGCGCTGTGCATCGTGTGACGGCCTCCTCCCCCCGCCGGCATCAGCGACGCGGCTGATCCGGCGGTCCGGTCCCGTCCGTCTCGTTGCGCAGCTCCTCGACGGCGTCCTCGGGTGAGACCGGGTTGACCGGCAGGCCGGTCCCGAGCTCGAGTCCGGCGATCTCCCGCAGACGCGGGTGGATCTCCCAGTGCCAATGGTAGGTCGCGTCGACCTGCTCCTTCAGTGGCGCCGTGTGGAGCACGAGGTTGTAGGGCGGGTTGTCCAGGCTGCTCGCGAGCCTGGCGAGCACCTGACGCAGCGCCTCGCCGGTGGCCGCGATGTCGCGGTCGCTCGCCCGGGCAAAGTCGGCGTCGTGCGTCCGCGGCACGACCCAGACCTCGAACGGCGAGCGCGATGCGTACGGCGCGAATGCGACGGCGTTGTCGTCCTCGTACAGCAGGTGGTCCGGCCGACGCACCTCTTCCCGGACGAGCCGGCAGTACGGGCACTCGCCCTCGCGGATGAGGAAGCGCGCGGCACCGCCGAGCTCCTCGGCGATCCGGTGCGGGATCTGTGGCAGGTCGTAGAGGTCGAAGCACAGGTGGTTGGTCCGTGCGCCAGCCTGGGCACCCCAGTTCTGGACGACCTGCAGGTGCTGCGTCCGATCGGCGCGCCGCGCCTCGCCGATCTGGTCGCGGCAGCGCGCAAGCAGCCCTTCGATGACGGCGTTGCCCGCGGAGTGCAGGGCGCGATGCTCTCCCGGAGGGGCCACGACGGTGCTCCACGCCCCGGCCGCGCGTGCGTCGGAAAGGGTGACCTGGGCGACCTGCCCGTCGCGCGCCCGGGCCTCCTCCTCGGTCCCCGCGACGCTGAACGCAAAGTCCTTGAGCGTCCGCATCCGGATCCCGTCGCCGGGCGGGATCCGGCAGTTGAAGCAATCGCCCCGGTCGTTCACAGCCGCGGCGGTGAGCGCGAACCGCTCCCGGTCGAACGTCCGGTCCACGACGGTCGCGACCCACCACCCGGTGATCGCGTCCTTGCGCAGCTCGAACAGGCCCTGGCTCATCGAGCGTGACCCGGCCTGCTCAGACGGCCGGGGCGGCGAGGAGCCGCTCGAGCGCGGCACGTTCCTCGGCGGGATCGGCGTCGGGCGGGAGCGACCCGGCGAGCGGCGACCGGCCGAGGGCATTGGCCAAGGCAGCCGCGAACACCCTCGCCGCCGCCGCGACTGCAGCCGTCGCCGGCGGCTCGTCGGCCCGTCCGCGCTCGCTCGCGATCGACGCCGAGACGAGACCCGGCACCCCGCACGGATCGATCAGGTCGAAGTCGCCGAGGGCAACGTTCACGTTGAGCGCGATGCCGTGGTACGCGACGCCGCGCTCGACGCGGATCCCGAGTGCGCCGATCTTGCGCGGCACCGGCCCGTCGGGGTCTGCCCAGCAGCCGGGGTGACCCTCCCGCCTGCCCGCCTCGACCCCGAAGGCCGCGCAGGTGTCGGAGAGCGCCGCCTCGAGCGCGCGGACGTACGGGCGGAGCAGGAGCGCCCGGTCGGCGAGGCGGATGATCGGGTACGCGACCAGCTGACCCGGGCCGTGGTACGTCACCTCACCGCCCCGCTCGACGCGCACGACCTCGATCCCCCGCGCCTCGAGGGTCGCCGGTGCGGCGAGGACGTGGCCGTGCTCGGCCTGGCGCCCGAGCGTGACCACGGCCGGGTGCTCGAGGAGCAGCAGCTGGTCCGCGATCCGTCCGTCGGCGCGGGCAGCCGCGAGGCGCTTCTGGAGGTCCCACGCGTCCCGGTACGCGACCGTGCCCAGCCACCGCGGGGAGATCGGCGCGGAGACGTCCGGCTCGTGGTCGGCCGCCTCGCCCGGCCACGTCGCGATTGCCGCTCGCTCCATCGGCGCACGATAGCAGGCGAGGCTTCCCGGACCTCGACAGGCCACCGTCTGCACGTGGCTGCAACGGCATCCCCGGCGCCCGCGGTCGGGCCCGAGCGGCCGCGCGCGTACCGTCCGAAGCCTGCACGAGGAGCGCGTCATGACCACCAAGCTCAGACCCATCGAGGAGCAGTCCGTCGTCCTCGTCGGGTGCTCGTCCGGCATCGGCCGCCAGACCGCCCGTCGGTTCGCCGAGCGGGGCGCCCGTCTCGTCCTGGCTGGTCGCGAGGAACAGGTCCTTGCCGACGTGCTCGACGACGTCCGCAGCCTCGGGGCGAGCGATGCGATCGCCGTGCAGGCGGACGTCGTCGATCCCGAGTCGATGCGCGAGGTCGCGCGGCGTGCGCGCGAGGCGTTCGGCCGGATCGACACCTGGGTCCAGACGGCGGCCGTGTCCGTCTACGCCACGGCCGAGGACACGACGCCCGAGGAGTACCGGCGGGTGATCGAGGTCAACCTGCTCGGGCAGATCCACGGTGCGCTCGCCGCGCTGCCCGCGCTCCGCGAGGCCGGTGGCGGCGCGCTCATCGAGATCTCGTCCGTGGAGGCCGAGGTCGCCCTCCCCTACCAGAGCGCGTACTCGGCGTCGAAGCACGGGATGTCCGGCTTCCTGCGCTCGCTGCGCATGGAGATGATGGCCGAGGGCGCCCCGATCGCCGTGACCCAGGTCATGCCGGCCGGGATCGACACGCCGCTGTTCATGAACGCCCGGAGCAAGCTCGGCGTCCTGCCGAGGCCGACCGCGCCCGTGTACGACCCGGACGTCGTGGCGGACCAGGTCCTGTGGGCGGCCGAACACCCCTCGGGCGACCTGTTCGCCGGCGGCGCCGGCTGGGGCATGGCCCTGTTCCGGCGACTCGCCCCCGGACCGTTCGAGTCGGTCATCGCCCGCGTCGGCAAGCCGGCACAGCGCTCGAACGTCCCGGAAGGACCCGACGCCGTCGACAACCTCGAGGCCCCCACGCCGCTGACCGACACCGTGCGCGGCGGGTTCGGCGGCCGCAGCTTCTCGGTCACCAACGTGGTCCAGCGCGTGCCCGGAATCGTCCGCGCGGGTGCGGTGGCCGCGGCGATCGGCGGCATCGTCCTCGCACGTCGCCGGACGGCGGGGTAGCCTCTACCCGGCCACATCCGCGCCGGGAGCGTCACCCCCGTTGTCCACATCGCCGCCCGCGGGCTCCGGGCGCGTGAGCCTCGCGCTCGTCGCCAGCATCATCGTGTTCGGGGCCGGGCTGGCGTTCTTCGTGGCGACGCGCTTCGCCGGAGGCAACGTGCCCGACGCAGCCGCCTCCTCGAGCCCGGTGGCCATCGCCTCGTCCGCTCCCCCGACGCCGACACCGGCACCGACCGCCACTCCCGAGCCGACGCCCAGCCCCACCCCGGCGCTGTCTCTCGAGCAGGTCATCGGCCAGAAGCTGATCGTCCGGATGGAGGGTCGGACCCCTTCGAAGACCCTCCTCGCGCGCGCACGCAAGGGCGAGATCGGTGGCGTCGTCCTGTTCCGGTTCAACGTTCGCGGCGAGAAGCAGCTCGCGGCCGCGACGCGCGCGCTCCAGGACGCGGCGAGGGAGGGCGGCCAGCCGCCGCTCCTCGTGATGGTCGACCAGGAGGGCGGCGGCGTGCGGCGTCTTCCCTGGGCCCAGCCCGTCGCGTCCGCGACGCGGATGGGACGGGACATGGACGCGGACGAGGTGCGGTCGATCGGCGCGGCGACCGGCACGGCGTTGGCCGCGGTCGGGGCGAACGTCGACCTGGCGCCGGTCGCCGACGTGCCCGACGACAGGCAGTCGTTCATGCGCGACGCGCTGCGCACCCTGTCCTCCGACCCCGAGACGGTCGCACGCCTCGTGACCGCGTTCGGCGAGGGACTCGCGTCGCAGGACGTGCTCGCGACCGTGAAGCACTTCCCGGGGATCGGCCGGGCGGCGAAGAACACCGACCGCTTCGTGGAGACGGTGCGCGAGTCGCGGGATGCGCTCGAGCGCGACCTCGCGCCGTTCCGGGCCGCGATCGACGCCGGCGTCCCGATCGTGATGCTGTCCAACGTGACGTATCCGGCCATCGATGCGGACAACGCCGCCGGCTGGTCCCGGGCGATCTCGACCGACCTGCTGCGCGACGAGCTCGGGTTCACCGGCGTCACCATCACCGATTCGCTGAACGGCACCGCGAACGCACGGGACGTGACGCCGCGCTCGCTTGCCGCCCGCGCCGCGCAGGCTGGAACGGACCTGCTGATGCTCACGGCCCCCGAGGCGTCGACCGCCCGCGTATACGAGGCGTTGCTGGAGGAGGCACGGAACGGCACGCTGGATCGCGCGGTGCTCGAACGCTCCGACGAACGGATCCGTGCGCTCAAGGCGACGCTCGGCGGGTAGCGGGCGGCTCGCTGCTAGGCTGGACGCAACCCACCGGCCCCAGCCAGGGACGGCGGGCGAGGACCCGGAGGCGACGGAACCGCTTCCGGGTCCGCCTCGTTTACGCGGAGGATCGGATGGTGGCTGACGGCGTCCTCGAGATGCGGCTGGTCGTGACGGCACAGGACTACGACACCGCGGTCGCGTTCTACCGCGATGCGCTCGGGCTGCGCCAGCTGGCGGCGTTCGACGACGGAGCGGGCCACGTCGTCATCCTCGACGCCGGGCGGGCGACGCTCGAGCTGTCCGACGTGCCCCATGCCGAACACATCGACGAGGTCGAGGTCGGCCGCCGAGTGGCCGGGCACATCCGCGTCGCGTTCCAGGT
This sequence comes from Candidatus Limnocylindrales bacterium, assembly GCA_035264305.1. Taxonomy (GTDB): domain Bacteria; phylum Chloroflexota; class Limnocylindria; order Limnocylindrales; family CSP1-4; genus CAIXZV01. Next base: position 12,742 of record DATFQL010000133.1, read on the forward strand.
CGCCGACGCGGACGGCGTCACCGACCGGCTCACCGCCGCGGGCGCGACGCTCCTCGCGCCGCCGACGCCGACCCCGTGGCGGTCGCGCAACTCGCGGCTCGAGGCCCCGGGCGGCCTCCAGCTGACCCTGTTCGAGAACGCGCAGGCGGAGTTCTAGGCGGCGTCCACGACGGGGCGCACGTCCTTGATCCAGCGCTCGAGCGTCTCGTCGTCGAACGGCGCGGGCATCTCGGCGAGGAACGTGTGGAACCCGAGTGCCTTGCGCTCGAGCATCCGCTCGGCGACCAGGTCCGACGTCCCGACCCAGAACGTGTCGTCGTCGAGGACATCGGCCATCGGGGTCCTGTTGTGCGCCATCTGGTCCTCCCAGACGCGCCGCGCCTCGGCCTCGGTGTCCCGGATGATCGGCTTGCAGCCGACGGTGAGCTCGATCTCGGCGATATCGCGCCCGACCTCGTCACAGTGGCGCCGCAGGACCTCGAGCTTGTGGGCCAGGAAGTCTCGCTCGCCCATCGCGTTCCACATGTCGGCGTACTTCGCGACCGTGCGCAGGGTCTTCTTCTCGCCGGACCCCCCGATCATGATCGGCAGCCGCGCCTGGACGGGCCGCGGCAGGACGCGGAAGTCCCGCAGCGCGTAGCGCCCGCCGTCGGGGGAGCTGACCGTCTCGCCGTCGAGCAGCGGGCGGAGCGCGGCGCAGGCCTCGTCGAGCCAGTCGAGCCGCTGCCCGAAGCCGGAGCCGAACTCGATTCCGGCCTCCTCGTGCTCCAGGTCGAACCATGCGCCCCCGAGCCCCGCGATCGCGCGGCCGTCGCTCACGTGGTCGAGCGTCGTCAGCGACTTCGCGACGACCGCGGGGCTGCGGAACGTGTTGGCGCCGACGAGCAGTCCGAGGCGCAGGCGCGGCGTCACCGTGGCCATCGCGGCGAGCGTCGCGTAGCCCTCGAAGATCGGCTGGTACGGGTCACCGAAGATCGCGTACAGGTGGTCCCATGCCCAGAGGTGGTCGTACCCGAGCGCCTCGACGCGGCGGCCGGCCGTCTCGTAGTCGGCCCAGGTCGTCGCCTGGTTCCAGAGCAGCACTCCGAGGCTCGAGTCGGTCATCGTGGTGTCTCCCGTGGGTCGTGGGCCCGCCGCGCGGTCAATCGTTCGTGGGTGAGCATCGAGCGTACGCGCTCTGCCGCCTCCGGCGCGCCGGGCGCCTCGCGATCGAGGGCGAGGAGCGCCGCCCCGAGGACCGGTGGGGCGTGGAGGACGGTCACCTCGGCGCTGGGGGCGACCGCCCGGACACGCGCCGCGACCCGGCCCGCCAGGAGCTCGCCGGCACCACGGGCAACGCCGCCGGACAGGACGACCGGGACGGCGAGGCGGGCGAGTCGCAGACGCCGGATCGCCGCCATCGCGAACGCGGCGCACTCCCCGGCAAGATCGTCGACGAGGGCGAGGGCGACCGGGTCGCCTTCACGCCCGGCCTCGACCGCGACCCGCGCCAGCTCCGCGATCCGGCCCTCCGGCAGGCGCCCCGTGTACAGCGCGTTGGTCACGTCGAGCGGACGACGGAGCCCGAAGTGGGCGGGGACGATGCGCTCGAGCGCCGTGCGCGGCCCGCGGCCGTCCTGCCCGCGGACCGCGGCTCCCAGCGCGTCCATGCCCAGCCCGGCGCCTCCGCCACGGTCGCCGCTGATGGTGCCGAGCCCCGCGAAGCGGGCACGACGGCCGTCCGGCGCCACCCCGACGCCGTTGATCCCCTGGCCCACGACCACGCCGACGCCCCAACCGCCCGGCGAGCCCGCGCGCAGGCCGGCGATCGTGTCGTTCTCGAGGACGATGGTGCCCGCGATTCCGGTCGCCCCATGGACCCCGCGCAGCGTCCGCTCGTCGGCGGGGAGGTCCATCCCGGCAAGGCACAGCACGCCGACGGCGGCAGCGGGGGCCGGGAGCTGGAGGCCCGCGTCGGACGCCGCCCGGTCGAGGAGCGCCCGCAGGCCGCGGCCGGCCTCCTCCACGCCGACCTGCTGGTGCGAGACGGTCCCGCCGCGAGCCGCCGCGACGACCGTGCCATCGGGAGTCAGCAGGGCGAGATCGGTCTTCGAGTTCCCGCCGTCGACCGCGAGCAGAAGCCGCGTCACGCGGCGGTGTCGGCGAGCCGCAGCCCGGGCACCTCGGGGAGCCCCTCGACGGTCACGAAGGTCGCGCCCGCCGCGCGCAGGCTCGTGATCGACATGCGCACGGCATCCGGGGTCGGAGCCGGCCAGCCATGGACGAGCACGACGGCACCGTCGCCGTGCGCGAGCGTTCCCCGCACGATGCGGCCCTCGACGCGGCGGGCGCTTGCCGCACCCCAGTCCAGCGAGTCCACGTGCCACGAGACGTCGCGATAGCCGACCGACGCCAGCCTCCGGACGACGCGTGGTGATCGTGAGCCCGCGCCGAACGGGCAGCGGAACCACGGAGCCGGGCTGCGACCGGTCGCGTCCAGGATCGCCCGCTCGGCCTCGAGGACGTCCCGGGCGATGCCGGCGCCGGTGAGGATCGTCATCCGTGCGTGGTGATGCGAGTGGTTCCCGAGCAGATGACCCTCGTCGACGATCCGGCGCGCGATCGCCGGCTGGCCGGCCGCCCAGCGGCCCTGCACGAAGACGGTCGCCCGGACATCGGTCTCGGCGAGCACGTCGAGCAGGCGGGCAGTCGTCCCCTCCTGCGTCGGCCGGTCGGCGAACTCGGCGTCGATCGTCAGCGCGACGCGAAACGGGCGGTCGGCGTCGCCCGGGGTCACTTCTCCACGCCCGTGACGACGACGCCGCGGATGAACACGCGCTGGAAGATGAGGAACAGGATCACCGGGATCACCATCGTCATCAGCGTGCCGGCCTGCACGTACGCCGGGTTGCGGTAGTGGATCCCGCTGAACCGCTGCAGGCCGACCGCGAGCGGCTGGAGCTCGGGCTTCGTCGACAGGTAGATGAGCGGGTTGAAGAAGTCGTTCCACGAGTACACGAGGTGGAAGATCGCAACCGCCACGATCACGGGCCACGCCTGCGGGAGGATGACCGAGATGAGCGTGCGGAACGGCCCGGCGCCGTCGATCGACGCAGCCTCGTCCATCTCGCGCGGGATCGTGAGCATGTACTGGCGGATCAGGAACACGTCGTACGCGTTGGCGAAGAACGTCGGGACGAGCAGGGGCAGCCACGTGCCCACCCAGCCGATCTTCGCGAAGATCGTGTAGGTGGGGATGATCGTGACGGCCGCGGGCAGGAAGATCGTCGCGATCAGGACCGTGAACAGGAGGCCCCGCCCGGGGAACCGGAAGCGGGCGAACCCGTACGCGACCAGGGTGCACGAGACGACGACCCCGATCATGCCGATCAACGAGATCGCGATCGTGTTGAACAAGAGCCGCGGGAAGTCGATCAGCTTCCACACATCCGCGTAGTTCTGCCACGCGGGGGACAGCGTCCACGCCCGGGGGAGGGTCCGCCACGAGCCCTGCCACGTGATCGTGCCGGCGTCCGGGTTGGCCGGATCGACGAACTCGCTCTGCTGGCGGCCCGGCTTCACGAGCGCGAGCGTCCGGTCACCCTCCGGCAGCGGCACGACGAACACGTCGTACTCCTTGCCGTCGCGCGTGAACGTGTCGGGCACCGAGGGCAGGAACGGTCCGTCGGCCTGCGACAGCTGATCGGGCGTCTTGAGCGACACCAGTGCGGATCGCAGCAGCGGCGACAGGAACGCGGCCAGGGCGACGACGAGAATGAACGTCAGCGTGAACGAGCGCCGGATTTCCGCGGGGTTGCGCGGCTGCCGGTTGGGCCGGGCCGCCACGGCGGGGACGGTCGCCGCGGCCATCAGCGTTCACCCGCGTAGTAGACCCACCGCTGGGACGAGCGGAACACGACCAGCGAGACGACGAGGGTGACGATGAACAGCAGCCACGCCAGCGTCGCGCCGTAGGCCATGTTCTGGTAGGTGAAGAACGTCTTGTACAGGTACAGGTTGAAGAATGCCGTGGAGCCGCCAGGCTCGCCCGTCCCGTTGTTGACGACGAGCGGAACGAGGAAGTACTGGAGGACCTCCACGATGCCGAGGATCAGCGTGTAGAAGATGACCGGGGACATCATCGGGACGGTCACGTTGCGCAGCTGCGCCCAGTAGCCTGCCCCGTCGATGCGGGCGGCGTCGTACAGCTCCGAGGGGATCGAGCGCAGGCCGGCGAGGTTGACGATGATCCCGGCTCCGATCCCCCAGATGCCGATGAACACGAGGGCCGGATAGATCGTGGCCGTGTCGTTGAGCCAGTTGGGCGGGTTCTCGAAGCCGAGGAACCGCAGGAAGACGTTGATCCAGCCGGTCTCGAGGTTGAGCATCCCCTGCCAGATCAGGACGCCGGACACGAACGGGATCACGTACGGCAGGAAGAACAGGACCCGGAACGCGCCCGCGCCCTTGACCGACCGGCTGTTGAGCCCGAGCGCGAGCAGGAACGGCAGCAGCATCGCGACCGGCAGCATCAGCAGCGCGAACCGGAACGTGACGCCGAGCGACGCCCAGACCTGCGAGTCGCCGAGCATCGTCAGCCAGTTGCGAAGCCCGACGAACGCGAGCGGCTGCTCCTGCGCGAGGCTGAGGTTGGTGAACGTGAAGGCGAGTGACGCGATCATCGGGGCGAGCGTGAACACGAAGAACCCGATGAGCCAGGGCCCGATGAACACGTAGCCCCACCGGGCCTCGCGCCGGGCGAGGGGCGACAGCCGGAGCGCCGTGAGCGACGGCCGGAATCGCCGTGACCGGCCGGTCGGCGCCGCGGGCGCCGTGACAGGGACGGGGCCGGGGAGGGTTGTCACGCGATCAGTCCGGTACGCATGTGCCGCCTCTCGGTCGGATGCGGGTCAACGAGCGCGGCAATCCCGCCCGCTGGGAGCGGGCGGGATCGATCATCCGCGGATCGGGACGCAGCCGCTAGGGCTGCTTGTCCCAGATGGCCTGGATCTCGGCGCGCAGCGCCTCGAACTCGGCCGTCATGTCGAGGTTCTTCTCGGTCTGCCAGCGAGTCGTGTACTTGCCACCGGAACCGACGAGGCCGAGGGTCTCGTTGTAGGCGGGCATGAATGCCTCGAAGTTGGGGTTGTCCGCGAACTGGATGCTGTCGCTCGCGACCTGCCAGTCCGGCTTCTGCGTGAAGGTCTCGTCCTGGCTGGCGAAGAACGCCGCCTGGTCGGCCGTGCGCGCCGGCATCCCGCCGTACGTGGCGAGGAGGTCGGCCGACGCATCGCCGAGGAGGTAGGTGAGCACCTCGAACGCCTCGTTCGGGTGCTTCGTGTCCTTCAGGATGCGGAACGTGTCTGCGTTGAACGCCGACGTGACCGTCCCGTTGTTCGACGGGATGATGCCCATGTCCCAGTCACCCTCGAGCCCCTCGAGCCCGTACGTCGACCACAGGAAGTTCTCGCTCATCGCGACCTTGCCCGTGAAGAACGGGTAGTCCTCGGGGTTGATGTCAGGGCTGCTGAACACGGGACCGGTCATCGAGATGTGGTCCTTCCACATCGAGTCGTACCAGAACTGCCAGCCCGTCTTCCAGGGATCCGGGATCTGGGCCGTCTTGCCGTCGCTGCCGCCCGCGAGTGAGCCTGCGCCGAAGTAGGCACCGAGGCCGCGAAGGTCGTCACGCTGGGGTTCGAACCCCCACTGGACGATGTTGTCGGGGTCGAAGTCGCCCTGGCTCGCGTCCTTGCCGGCCTTGTCAACCGTCAGGATCTTCGCCACGTCCCGGACGGTGTCGTATGTCCAGTCGACCTGCGACCCGTCGGGCATCGTGTACTTGTCGCCGTACTTGTGCGGCGGCGGCTGGAGGCCGGCCTCCTCGAACAGGCTCGGGACGTAGAACAGGACGGACGGGTAGATCGCGAACGGAATGCCGACCTGGCCCTCGTCGAGCTTGTAGATGTCGACCGCGTCGGGCGGGAAGCCCGAGAGGTCGTAGCCGGTGCTCTGGATCAGCGGCGCGAGGTCGAGCCACTGGCCGTGGAACGCGTTCGCGCCGCCGATGCCGACGGGACCGACGATGTCCGGCCCGTTGCCCGACGCGATCTGCGTCGCGAGGGCGTCGTTCGCGCCGGCATAGGGCACGGCCTCGAACGTCAGGTGGATGTTCGGGTGGCTCGCGTTGAAGTCCGCGGCGACCTGCTTCTCGACCTCGACCTGCTCGGGGGCGTCACCGCCGCCGAGGCAGCAGAACCACCGGATCTCGACCTGGCCCTCGGCGGCCGAGGACGCGGGCTGCGATGCGGCCGAGCTGGCCGGTGCTGTCGAGCCTCCGGCGCTCGGGGCGGCGGAAGTGGAGGTGCCGCCGCAGGCACCCACAATGAGGGCCAACGCCCCCATCGCGGCGAAGGATCGGATCGCTCGCATTGCTCCTCCTGGTCGGGCACCGCGACGGCCGTCGATCGACGGACGTCAGCTCGTGGTGAGGCGCACCCTCGACAGTGGCGCGACGGGGCCCGTGGCCGCCGCGTCGCTGCTCGTGGTGGAGCGGACGACGATCCGCTCGACGTAGTACCGGGTCCGGTCACCCCGGACGTAGGAACGGGCGAACTCGACCGGGCTCCCTGACCGGTCGAACGCGACGCCTTCGATGAGGAGCGCCGGCCGGTGCGGCTCGACGCCCAGCAGCTGAGCCTCCCGAGTGGGAAGCGCGATCGGCTCGAGCGCCTCGCGGGCGCGCACGATCGTCGTGTCGTAGCGGTCGGCGAGCAGCTCGTACAGCGAGCCGCCCTCGAGGTCGCTGGCGAGGAGGCCCGGGAAGCGGGCCTCGGGAAGTGACACCTGCTCGAGCAGGAGCGGCTCCCCGTCGGCCATCCTCAGCCGCTCGAGATGCACGGTCGGCGCGCCGACGGCGATGCCCAGGGCATCTGCGATGGAAGCCTCCGCGGCGACGGTCCTGGCGGTCACGACGCGGGTCGACGGGTCGTGGCCGAGGTGCTGGATCTCCTCGGTGAACGACAGCGTCCCGTCGAGATCGAGGTCGAGCGGCGGACGGGTCACGAAGGTGCCGCGACCACGCGTCCGCTGGATCCGGCGCTCGCGGGCGAGATCGCTCAGCGCTCGGCGAACGGTGATCAGGCTGCACCCGTACCGGTCCGCGAGGTCGCGTTCGGCGGGGAGCCGATCTCCGACCCGCCACTCGCCTGCGTCCAGCGCGGCGCGCACGTCGAGGTAGACCTGGTGATGCAGCGGAATGGGGCCTGCGAGGAGCCGGAATCGTGCCATCGTGCGCGTCTTCAGCCTGTTGCAGTGGCCACGTATGCTTCTAACCTTATAAGCAATCTGTCAAGCGGTCGTCCTCCGGCTACGCGGTCGCCAGCCCGCCAGCGGTCGTGATCGGGCGCCACGCCGACGAGGGACGTCACGATGGGTCTGAAGGCAACGGTGGTCGGCGGCGGAAGTACGTACACCCCGGAGCTCGTCGAGGGCTTCGCACGACGGGCCGCCGTCCTCCCGATCGATGAGCTCGTCCTGCTCGACCCCGACGGGGCGCGACTCGAGGTCGTCGGCGGCCTTGCGCAGCGGATCCTTGCCCGCGAAGGCTGGCCCGGGCGGCTGACGCTCACCAGCGACCGGTCCGCCGCGCTCGACGGCGCCACCTTCACGCTCGTCCAGCTGCGAGTCGGCGGCCAGGCGGCCCGGCGCGTCGACGAGACGCTCCCCCACCGGTTCGGCACCATCGGCCAGGAGACGACGGGTCCCGGCGGGTTCGCCAAGGCGCTGCGAACCGTGCCGCTCGTGCTCGAGATCGCCGAGGAGGCCGCGCGTCGTGGCGCGGCGGATGCGTGGCTGCTCGACTTCACGAACCCGGTGGGGATCGTGACCCAGGCCCTGCTCGATCGCGGGTTCCGGGCCATCGGCCTGTGCAACGTCGCGATCGGCTTCCAGCGCTCGTTCGCCCAGCGGTTCGGGGTCTCGCCCGACCGGGTCCGGCTCGACCACGTCGGCCTCAACCATCTGTCGTGGATCCGACGCGTCTGGGTGGATGGCGAAGACCGCCTCCCGGAGCTGCTCGAAGCCGGCGATCCGATGGTGACGCCGGGCGACCACTTCTCGCTCGCGCTCGTCCGGGCCCTCGGTGCCGTCCCGTCCTATTACCTGCGCTACTACTACGCACCTGCGGACGCGCTCCGGGAGCAGCTCGACGGTGCCAGTCGTGCCGAGGACGTGATGTCGATCGAGCGCGAGCTCCTCGAGCTGTACCGCGACCCGGCGCTCGACCGCAAGCCGGAGCTGCTGGAGCGGCGCGGCGGGGCGTACTACAGCGAGGCGGCGGCGGCACTCATCGAGTCGCTCCACACCGGCGACGGCGCGGTCCACGCGGTCAACGTTCGCAACGACGGCGCCATTCCGGGGATCGCGGACGACGACGTCGTGGAGCTGTCAGCGACGGTCGACCGCGACGGCGCGACGGCGATCCCCACCGAGCCGCTGTCCCACGAGATGCGCGCGCTCGTGCTCCACGCGAAGGAATACGAGCGACTGGCGATCGAGGCTGCCCTCTCCGGCGACGACGAGGTCGCGCTGCGCGCGCTGCTGGCGAACCCGCTCGTGCCGGGCGCGGCCGCAGCCGAGGGGCTGCGTGACGCGTTGATCGAGGCGAACCTCCCGTATCTGCCCCGGTTCGTCGCGCGCGGCGAGCCGGCGACCGCGGATCGCTGAGCCTCTTCCAGACGAGGTCAGGTGGCAGGGACGCGGACAGCCGTCACGTCGGGGGCCGGGTCCGGGACGGCGGCGGCGGCGGCTGACTCGCCCGGGAGTCGGCGCGTGAACCAGGTGGCGAGGACGGCGAAGATCGCGACCGCGAGGAGGGCGATCCGCAGCCCCTGGAGCTGCGAGTCCGCGTAGTCGGCCGCGATGGCGGTCGCCTGGTCGGCGGGCAGTCCCGCCGCGACGAGCGACGTCTCGACCTGCTCGACGGGCACCACCTCGAGGCCGGATGACGTCGCCTGCTCCGACAGCGTCGCGCGCACCTGTTCGGGGATCGCCGGGTTGACGGCGATGTTGGACACGAACGTGCTCGTCATCGCACCCAGCAGGATCGCGCCGATCAGGGCCGTGCCGAGCGACGCCCCGAGGTTCTGCGCCGTGCCCTGCAGCCCGCCCGCCTGGTTCGTCTGCGCCGGCTTGACACTGGACATGATCACGTTGCCCAGCTGCGAGGCCAGCCCGCCGATCCCGACGCCGAACACGGCCAGCCCGAACGCGAAGGCCGTGGAGTTGAGCGTGATGTCGATCGACGCGAGCAGGATCACGGAGCCCAGGGCAAGGAACACGAATGCGGCCTGGGCGACGCGCTTGGGCGATCGACGCGCTGCCACGCGAGGGCCGAGCAACGCGGCCACGAACATCGTGGCCGACATCGGCAGCAGCTTCAGGCCGGTGTTGAACGCGTCCAGACCCAGCACCACCTGGAGGTACACGGGCAGCACGAAGAACGTGCCCATCAGGATCAGCTGCTGGCCGACGAGCGTCGAAAGGCCGGCTCGCAACGTGGGGATCTTGAGCATCGCGAGGTCGACGAGGACGTCCTCGCCGCGCGCCTGCCGGCGCTCGGTCCACCCGCCAAGCGCCCACAGGAGGCCGAGGCCGGCCAGCACGAGGAACGGCACCGCCGAGAACCCGAGCGGCGTGATCTCCGTGCCGCCGATCGTCAGCGCACCCTTGGGGATGACCCAGCCCCACGATGAGCTCTGCAGGATCGCGAACACGACGAGCCCGAACCCGCCCGCGGACAGCGCGGAGCCCACGAGGTCCAGGCGCGGCGGCTCGACCGGCCGCGGGCTCGGCTTCATCCGGTTCCGGAGCACCAGGATCACGGCCACGATGACCACCTCGCCGGCGAACACCAGGCGCCACGTGTAGTTCGTCGTGACCCAGCCGCCAATGATCGGGCCGACCGCGACGGCAGCGGCGGCGACGCCGCCGATGAGCCCGTACGCGAACGCCCGCTCCTTGCCCTCGTAGTTCGCGGCGATGAGGGCGGCGATCGCGGGGACGACCATCACCGCGCCGAGACCCTCGACGAGCGACCAGCCGAGGAGCAGCACCGGGAGGTTGGGGCTGATCGCGGTGGTGCCCGAGCCGATCGCGTACACGACCAACCCGATCGCGAATGTCCGGTCGCGACCCCAGATGTCACCGAGCTTGGCGCCGGTGAGCATGAAGGCGGCCATCACGAGCGTATAGGCCGTGATCGCGAGCTGGACGCCCTGGATCGTCGTGTCCAGGTCCGCGACGATCTGGCTGATCGAGACGTTCATGACGCTGCTGTCGAGCACCATCACGAACTGCGCGGCGGCAAGGATCAGGATCGCTGTCCAGTTCTTCATCGGTAGCCCTCACCGGGCGGCAGGTCCGCCGCCCTGGGCGCGATCCTACGCCGCGAGGGGACGCGCGCGTCAGCCCGACCGGGTGAGCCCGCGGATCAACCGCTCGTGGTCCGGCCATTCGAGGGCGAGCCCGTCCGCGTCGCCCGGGTCGTAGTCCGTGGGGACGAAGCCTGGCGCCATCGTGGTCGCGAAGATGCTCCACTCGCCGCCGGGCGCCGTCCGGGCTCCCATCCACGTGCCCGCCGGGACGACGACCTGCAGCTCGTCGCCGCGGACCACGTCGGGGCCGAGGATCGCGACGCGACCGGGGCCGGCAGCCTCGAGCAGGAGGAGCTCGATCGGGTCGCCGGACTGGAAGAACCAGACCTCGTCGATCGGCAGGCGATGCATCGCGGAGAAGTGGCCGCCTTCGGCCGCGAGCAGGACGATGATCGCCGTTCCCACCGGTCGGCCGTCGCGCTCCTCGCCGATCCATGTCTGGCGGAACATGCCGCCCTCGCGCGGCAGCGGCTCGAGTACCAGCCGCGTCACGAGCTCTGCAACCGTCGGCCGGGTCACCGATCGAATCCGGTCAGGGAGGCAGGCACGACCCGACGATATCCAGGAACGAGCCGGCGCGACTTGCGCGAGGCATCCTCCTCGGGGAGGATCACGGCGTGCCGATCGACTCGAGAGTGGCCGCCTTCCTGCTCGTTGCCGTGCTCGTGGCGATCACTCCAGGCCCCGACATGCTCCTCGTGATGCGCAACAGTGTTGCGCGAGGACGCCGGATCGGCGCAGCGACCGTGGTCGGGATCGTCGCGGGCATCCTGGGATGGGGCGTCCTCGCGGCGTTCGGCGTGGCCGCGATCCTCGCGGCGTCGTCCGTCGCGTTCGCGATCCTCAAGCTGGCGGGCGCGGCGTACCTCGTGTTCCTCGGCGTGATGTCCATCAAGGGCTCTCGCGAGAGTGTCGCCCGACCCCGGTTCGGCGGCGCGCCGCTCGGCGCGCGCTCGGCGGTGATCCAGGGCGCGCTGTCCGCGGGCCTCAACCCGAAGCTCGGCGTGTTCTTCCTGACGCTGCTGCCCCAGTTCGTGTCGCCCGGGGGCGGGACGGCCGAAACCCTCGCCTTCGCGATCGCATTTGCCGCGATCGGGCTCGCCTGGCTGCTCCTGTTCACCGCACTCGTCGGGTCGGCCCGCACGGTCCTCGAACGGGCGACGCTCCGACGCGGGATCGAGCGCGTCTCGGGCGTCGTCCTCGTGGGCCTCGGCGTCCGCGTGGCGGTCGAGTCCTAGCGGACGGCTGCGTCGGGCGATGTCTCCGGACGTGCGAAGGCCCGTCCTCTTCGGACGGGCCTTCACGTATCTGCGCGGTGGTTGATCAGGCGCTGTCGTCGCCCGTGTTCGAGGCGCTGATCCCGAACGTCTCGAGCAGCCACTCGAGGTCGTCGGGCTGGTCGACCCGGTACCCACCGGACTTCCCGGCACAGCTGTAGTTCTGCGCCCACGAGTTCACGGCGACCAGGATCTCGGTCTCGCCGAGGTCGTGGAGGATCGGGCCGCCCGAGTCTCCGAAACAGGTGCCACCCTGGTGGGTCTTGCCCTTGTTCGCGGAGAACACCGCGTACACGTCGCTCTGGACGTTGATCAGCATCACCGTCGCCTTGCGGCGGGTGTCACCGCCCTCCGCGGCGTTGATCCGTGACTTCTCGAGCCCGTACCCGACCGCCTCGAAGCGCTCCTCGTTGTTGGGACCGCCGGCGAACTGATCCAGGTAGTCGAGGGTGGGCAGCTGGCCGTAGTCCGCGAGCTCGATCGCCTCGTCGAGGACGACCACGCCGAGGTCATGCTCGAAGAACGCCACGTCGTCGTACTCGGGATGCGGGTAGGCGGTGCCGCTGACCCACTCGTCATTCGAGTCGAAGAACGACGACCACGCGTCGTACCGGTCGTCGTTGCGGTCCGGAACGAAGGTCGAGCTCGGCGGCAGGCCCTCGTAGTCGGCTTCCTCCGAGACGGTGAACCAGACATCCGTCCCACCCGAGCCGTCGCCGCCGTCGTCGGTCGTCGATTCACCCTCGTCGCCGACGCCGAACGTGCAGTGGCCGGCCGTGATCACGATCGTCGGCGTGACGAGCGTTCCGGAGCAGTTCCACCAGGTTCCCGGGTCGTCGAAGCGCGGGTCCTGGTCGTCGGGCACGTAGAAGATCAGCTGCCCGACGTACGGGTGCTCGCCCTCGTCCGGTTGGCCGGTCGTGATCGCCGTGGCGGGGGCCGCGAGGGCGATCGAAGCGAGGGCGGCGATGGCGAGCGCGAGCCGTTTGCGCATCGGCGGCTCTCCTCCTTGGTGTGGCTGTCCACGTCCTCCTGGGGGTGACCAGCACCGTAGCGGAGATCCCCGCCGCAACCGTTAAGGGAGGATGTCATCTGCGTTCGTTGTGATCTGGCGCACGTCAGGGCGGGTGGATCCCGTGCACATGTCGTCTCGCGCGCGCCACGCCCCCCGACAAGCTGACCCGGACAGCAGGCCAGCCTGGAATTCACCCCGGAAACGGATCGTGGGGACGGACAGGGGGTTCAGCGCAGATGACGCGCCGAGGCTACGAGCACTGGGTCAGCTTCGCCCTGAGCGCAGTGGCGGCGGTCTCGACGCCGGCGACGGCGCTCCGGATATCCGCCGCCTTCTCCGAGACGCTCGCATCGCTCGACAGACCGTCGACGGTGGTCCGGAGCGTGGCGATCGCGTTGGTGAGTGCATCGGCCTCCGGGCCTGCCGCCTCCTTGGCCGACGATGCCAGCGTCGTCACCGACGACTGCACCGTCTCGATGGCGGCGCTGACTCCGGCCTTGCCGGCCGTCGTGAGATCGACGGCCTTGAGGTCCGCGAGTGCGGACTCGACCGCCGCCGCATCGGCGCACGCGTCAGCCTCCGGGCTCGCCGCGGCTGACACGGATGCAGTGGTGGCCGGCGACGATGCGGTGGAGGTGCATGCGCCGATGGTGACGACGCCGAGCGTCAGGGCGATGATGAGGAGGGCGTGTGTCCTGGATGCCATGATGTGCCTCCACCCCGAATCTGGAGCAAGCCGCCGGCTTCGGACCGTCTCCGCGGAATACCGGCTCGACCACGGAGTGTGCGGTCGCGGTCTGGCCCGACACCCCGCGAGTGCCCCTCCTGATGCCGTAAGGGATACCACGCCAGGGACGAACATGGGCTCGACCTCGCCGGTGCAAGCGATACCCTTGCACGACCCTGAGCCGGATGCGGGGGACCGCGACCGAGCGATGTAGATGCTCGTGCCGTCCGCGACCATCGTCGCGGGCGAAACCCGTGGCATGCTGCCGGCCACACGGCAGGAGGACCCCCGATGGACACCACGCCAACCCGGTAACGGGGTCCGCCGATCAGGGCGCCGCCCTCCACGCATTCGTGCACGATCCCGAACAGCTGGAACGCCGATGAGCGTCACCGCGCCGACCCCCGTGCAGGAGCTCGTGGAGCGCTCGAACCGCCTTGGTGCGGACCGGCGCAACACGAACTACGCCGGCGGCAACACATCGGCCAAGGGTGCGGTCGTCGACCCTGTCACAGGCCGTCCAACCGAGCTGCTGTGGGTGAAGGGCTCGGGCGGCGACCTCGGCACCCTGACGGAGGCCGGGCTTTCTGTCCTCCGCCTCGATCGCCTCCGGGCGCTCGTCGACGTCTATCCCGGCGTCGACGGCGAGGACGAGATGGTCGCCGCGCTCGACTACTGCCTCCACGGCCGCGGCGGCGCCGCGCCCTCGATCGACACGGCGATGCACGGCCTGGTGGACGCGGCGCACGTCGACCACCTCCACCCCGACAGCGGGATCGCCTTCGCGACGGCCGCGGACGGCGAGCGGCTCACTCGCGACTGCTTCGCCGACCGCGTCGCGTGGGTTCCGTGGCGCCGTCCCGGGTTCCAGCTCGGCCTCGACATCGCGGAGGTGCGTCGGTCGAACCCGCAGGCCATCGGGGCGATCCTCGGGGGTCACGGCATCACCGCGTGGGGCGAGACGTCGGACGAATGCGAGGCCAACTCGATCGACATGATCCGCACAGCCGAGACGTACATCACGGCCAACGGCCGACCGGACCCGTTCGGTCCACGGATCCCGTACTACGAGCCGCTTCCCCCCTCGGAGCGACTCGCACGGGCGGCCGGCCTCCTTCCGGTCGTGCGTGGCCTGGCCTCGACTGATCGCCCCCAGGTCGGGCACATCAGCGACAGCGACGTCGTGCTCGACTTCCTCCTTCGCGAGGCGCACCCGAGGCTGGCGGCGCTCGGCACGTCCTGCCCGGACCACTTCCTGCGCACGAAGGTGCGCCCGCTGGTTCTCGACCTGCCGCCGACCGCGCCGCTCAAGGACGCGATCGCCCGGCTACGCGAGCTCCACGCAGCCTATCGCGACGAATACCGCGCCTATTACGAGCGCCACGCGACGGCCGCGTCGCCGGCCATGCGCGGCGCCGACCCGGCGATCGTCCTCGTCCCGGGTGTGGGCATGTTCAGCTTCGGGGCGACCAAGCAGACGGCCCGCGTCGCGGGTGAGTTCTATGTCAACGCGATCAACGTGATGCGTGGCGCCCAGGCGCTGTCCAGGTACGACCCGATCCCCGAGGCGGAAAAGTTCCGGATCGAGTACTGGGCGCTGGAGGAGGCGAAGATCCAGCGGTTGCCGAAGCCCAAGCCGCTCGCGACGCGGGTCGCGTTCGTGACGGGTGGCGGCTCCGGCATCGGGAAGGCGATCGCCGTGCGCCTCGCGGAGGAGGGCGCGTGCGTCGTCGTGGCGGACATCGCGGCGGACGCGGCCGAGTCGGCCGCCCGCGACATCGGCGGTGCGGACGTCGCGCTCGGGGTCGCCTGCGACGTGACGGACGCTTCGCAGGTCGCGGCCGCGATTGACGCCACGGTCCTTGCCTTCGGCGGGGTCGACATCGTCGTGAACAACGCCGGCCTCTCGATCTCGAAGTCGCTGCTCGACACCACCGAGGCCGACTGGGACCTCCAGCACGACGTCATGGCCAAAGGCTCCTTCCTCGTCTCCCGCGAGGCCGCCCGGGTCATGCGCGATCAGGGCATGGGCGGGGATCTGGTCTACATCGTCAGCAAGAACGCCTTCTTCGCGGGCCCGAACAACGTGGCCTATGGCGCAACGAAGGCCGACCAGGCGCATCAGGTCCGGCTGCTCGCGGCGGAGCTCGGCGAGTTCGGCGTCCGCGTGAACGGCGTGAACCCGGACGGCGTCGTCCGCGGCTCCGGGATCTTCGCCAAGGGGTGGGGCGCGGATCGGGCGCGGACGTATGGCGTGGCGGAGGACAAGCTGGGCGAGTTCTATGCCCAGCGGACGCTACTCAAGAAGGAGGTCCTGCCGGAGCACGTCGCCGCCGCCGTGTTCGCACTCGTCGCCGGCGATCTGTCGCACACGACCGGGCTCCACATCCCGGTCGACGCCGGGGTGGCGGCCGCGTTCCTGCGGTGATGTACGGGCGCAGGCCGCGCGGTTCCCGCCACTCGATCGAGCCCGATTCTCAATCCGGCGACCGCTTGACACCGATCCGGCGACCGCTTGACACCGGGGCGTAGCGTGTGAGCCCCCGTGTGTTATCGATAACTCGGTTATCGATAACGGCGGGTACGCGTCGATCCGTGATCGGTACCAGCCGCGAGCAGCGCAACTGGGTTCCAGCGAACCGCCCAGACTCCGTCCTTCCGATGGGAGAGGCTCGACGTGCATGAGCTCCTGGTCGAGATGGTC
>DATFQL010000134.1:0-3957 GCA_035264305.1 Candidatus Limnocylindrales bacterium
GCCGCTGTTCCCGGGCCTCGCGATCATCGTCACGGTCCTCGCCGTCAACTTCGTCGGTGACGGCCTCCGTGACGCGTTCGATCCGAGGTCCCGCGCATGACCGAGACATCGACCGTACGCCCCGGCCTCGGGGCGCCGCCGCCGGAAGAGACCATCCTCGACGTCCGGAACCTGCGGACCTACTTCAAGGTGATGGACGGCACGGTGCCCGCGGTGGACGGGATCAGCTTCTCGCTCGGCCGCGGCCAGACGCTCGGAATCGTCGGCGAATCGGGCTCGGGCAAGAGCGTGACCGCCATGACGATCATGCGCCTGCTCGACATCCCGCCGGCCGAGATCGGGCAGGGGAGCGAGATCTGGTTCGACGGCCGGGAGGTCCTGTCGCTTCCCGACGGCGAGATGCGGCGGATCCGCGGCAACGAGATGGCCATGATCTTCCAGGAGCCGCTGACGAGCCTCAACCCCGTGTTCACGGTGGGCGATCAGATCGGCGAGCAGGTCAAGCTCCACATGAAGGTCAAGGACCGCGAGGCCCGAGACCACGCCGTCGAGATGCTCCGCCTCGTCGGGATCCCGAGTCCCGAGCGGCGAGCGAAGCAGTACCCGCACGAGTTGTCGGGCGGGATGCGTCAGCGCGTCATGATCGCGATGGCGCTCTCGTGCGAGCCGAAGCTGCTGATCGCGGACGAGCCGACGACGGCGCTCGACGTCACGGTACAGGCGCAGATCCTGGAGCTGCTGCGGGCCATCCAGCAGCGCACCGGCGCGGCCCTGATGCTCATCACCCACGATCTCGGTGTCGTCGCGGAGATGGTCGACAACGTCGTCGTGATGTACGCCGGCCAGGTCGTCGAGCAGGGCACGGTGGAAGAGGTCCTCATCGAGCCCCGCATGCCGTACACGATGGGGCTGATCGAGTCGATCCCGACGGTGGAGAAGCGGGGCGGCAAGCTGTCCGCCATCCACGGCGTCGTGCCGTCGCCGTTCCATCTGCCGCCGGCGTGCCGGTTCGAGCCGCGCTGCCCCTATCGGTGGGAGACGTGCCGGCAGGTGCCCCCGGAGCTGTATCCGGCGGGGCCGAGCGGCCGCACAGCGCGGTGCCATCTGCATCTGGCGGAGGCAGCACCGCGCCGCGAGGCGGCGATCGCGCAGCACGACCAGAACATGCAGGTGGGCCGCCGGCTCGACGGCACGCCCGACAGGATCGGAGACGCATGACCGCGACGGTCGGGGCCACCCCCATCGCCGAGCCCAGGGTTCACCACCGCCTTCGGCGCCGACCTCCCGGAGGCGTTCGCAACGGCCGGGCACTCCTGATGTCGATCGCTGGCTACTCGCTCGTCGGCCTGTTCGTCGTGCTGCTCGGGGTGCCGATCGGGATCAAGGCCGCGCTCTCCGCCCTTCCGATCGTCGCGCTCATCGCGCTGCCGCTGACGGCGATCATGGTCGGCGTCACCCGGTTCACGCGGGCGCGCACGAAGCTCGCCCTCGCGGTCGCCGTCGGCGTGGCCGTGCTCATTGCCGTTCTGGTCGGCTACCTCATCGTCACGATGTCGACCCGCTTGACCGAGCCGAACAGCATCTTCTTCGCCCAGCTGGGACTGACCGCGCCGTTCGTGCTGGCGATCATCGCCGCCTGGCAGTTCCTCAAGGCGGCGTCATGGTTCGACGGCACGGTCGAGAAGCCACTCCGGGCCGAGGAGTCGGGGGCGCGCCCGATCGCGACCCCGCTGATCAGTGACGGGGCGGCGACGGTCGCGGTCGCGGGTCCGGAGATCGCGACGATGGGGTCGCGGATCGGTGCCTACGTCGTTGACGCGATCCTCGTGATCGTGGTCACGGCGGTGCCGTATGTCCTCGCGACGGCGTTGGGGCTGGGCGGGAACGCGCTCCTCATCGCCCTTGCCGTCGGCAGCGTGCTCAGCACCGTCTACTTCCCGTCCTTCTGGCACATCACCGGGCAGACGCCGGGGATGCGGCTCGCGAAGGTCCGCGTGATCCACGAGATCCATCCGGGTCCGATCTCGTGGGGTTCCGCCCTCAAGCGCTACATCGTGTTCGTGTTCGGCGCCGCCGCCCTGTACATCGGGTGGCTCTGGGCGTTCATCGACCCGCGGCGCAAGGCGTGGCACGACCTGGCGGCCGACACGATCGTGATCGACGCCTCGTCGGCCCTGACGGGGACGCAGGAGGCGGCGATCGCCGCGGAGACGGCGGAGCGGTCCAACATCGCGATCGACGACCCGACGGCGACCATCAGCATCGCGCCGATCGCGGCCGAGGTCGCGAGGCCCGTCCACGTCCCCACGAACGAGCCGCTGGTCTCCGTCCAGGGCCTCAAGAAGCACTTCCCGATCTACGGCGGCGTGCTCCGCCGCCAGATCGGCACCGTCTACGCGGTCGACGGCGTCGACTTCGAGGTCTTCCCGGGCGAGACGTTCAGCCTCGTCGGCGAGTCCGGCTGCGGCAAGACGACGCTGGGCCGGACCGTGATCCAGCTCACGCCCTCGACGGACGGCCGCGTCGTGTTCGACGGCTACGAGCTCGCCGACGTCGACCCCGACGACATGCGCCCGCTCCGACGGCGGATGCAGATCATCTTCCAGGACCCGTTCGGATCGCTCAACCCGCGGATGCCCGTGTCAGACCTGATCGGCGAGGGGCTGCTGAGCCAGGGCCTCAGCGACCGCCGGGCACGCGACAAGCGTGTCGAGGACTCGCTCGAGCTCGTGGGCCTCCGACGCGAGTACAGCCGGCGTTACCCCCATGAGTTCTCAGGCGGGCAGCGGCAGCGCATCGGTGTCGCCCGTGCGCTCGCGCTCGGTCCGGACTTCATCGTCGCGGACGAGCCCGTGTCCGCGCTCGACGTGTCGATCCAGAGCCAGGTCCTCAACCTGCTGCTCGATCTCAAGCGCGACCTCAACCTCACCTACCTGTTCATCAGCCACAACCTGTCCGTCGTCCAGTACTTCTCCGACCGGGTCGGGGTGATGTACCTCGGGAAGATCGTCGAGGTCGGTACCGTCGACCAGCTGTACCACGGCCCGCGTCACCCCTATACGGTCGCCCTGCTGTCCGCGATCCCCGCGGCGGACCCCCGGCGGCGCAAGAAGCGGCTGGTGCTCAGGGGCGATGTGCCGTCGCCCGCGGCGCCGCCCTCCGGCTGCCGGTTCCACACCCGGTGCTGGCTCCGCGAGCGGCTAGGGAACCCCGAGAACTGCGTGACGGTGGAGCCGCCGCTCGTCCAGTTCGGCGAGGAGGCCGGACACCGCGTGGCATGTCACTGGGCGGACGAGATCAGCCAGGAGACGGTGCAGCAGGCCGAGGCCGAGACGCCGGCGGTCGTCCTGGCCGCGGCCGAGGACGAATGACGCCTCCGCGTCCCCGGGCCCTCCGCCCGCACCGCGCGGGCATCCTCGTCGCGGGAATCGTCGCGCTCATCGTCGCGGCATGCGGCGCCGCAACGCCGACCGCCGCCCCCGCGGAGTCCTCCGGCGCCGCCGCGTCTCCGTCCGCCAGCGCCCCGGCCTCCGGCTCACCTGGCTCGAGCCCGTCCGACGCGGCCATCGGGCCGAGCCCGACCCCGTGGCCGGGCGGCGTCGTCGAGGCGATCGTGATCCTAGGCAAGGCCGACCTGGAGATTCAGAAGGCCGGCGGGGACCTCGGGGCCGCCGCGGCATCGGAGGACCTCGAGGCGATGTGGGGTGCGGCCGACGGTCTCGCCACGCTGATCGAGAAGCTCCAGGGGCAGGTCGACCGGATCCGGGACTATCCCGAGTCGGCCGCAGCGGCGGGGGCGTACGACGCCGCGTTCCCCAACATGCTGTCGGGCGCGAAGGGGATCCGTGACGCCATCACGGCCAAGGATGCGGCGGCCGTGTCTGAGGCGGTCGCGCAGCTCGGGAGCGGGACGGCTGCCTACGCCCAGGCACGGCGCGAGATCGCCCCCCTCGTGGA
>DATFQL010000135.1:0-11533 GCA_035264305.1 Candidatus Limnocylindrales bacterium
TAGACGAAGGCAAGCCCCACGCCCGCCATGACCGCGGCCATGCCGATCCCGAACGCGACGACGAGCACGACCCCCCACGCCGGCTCGCCGGCCGCGATGGTCGTGAGCAGGATCAACAGCGCGTTCGTCGACGGGATCAGCCCCCCGGCAAGACCGAGGATGAACAGCGATCGCCACGTGATCGTCGAGCCGGGCGCAGGGACATGCCGGTGGCGGATGCGCCCGTGGCTGTGCTCGAGCCCGTCGGCCGGGTCGCCGTGCGGGAGCCCGCCTTCGTGCCCGTGGTCGTGCGTGTGCGCGTGGCCGTGCGCGTGCGCGTGCTCGTGATCGACCTCCCCGGTCACGCTCGGCCGCGACGCGAGCCACCGGCGGACCTCCGTCAGGAGCATCCACGCGCCGATCGCGAGGATCGTCACGGCCGCGATGATCGGCGCGGCACGCACGACGAGGTCCGGAGGGAGCGCCGCCTCGGCGGCGACGACGACGAGCGCGAGCCCGAGGATGCCGATCGTGTGCGAGACCGAGACGGCGGCGCCGAGGCCCAGCGCGTGGCGCGGCGTGCCGCGCGTGCCGACGAGGTAGGCGGCCATCAGCGTCTTGCCGTGCCCGGGGGTCAGGGCGTGCCCGGCACCGAGGAATGCGGCGGTCGCGAAGGCGAGGAGGGCGAGGACGGGCGTGACGGGGAGCGTGCGGAGGATGTCGGGGATCGCTCCCTCGCCTCCTGGTAGCGCGACAGCCTGCGCCTCGGCTCTCGCCGGCGCTTCGGCCCCGCGATTCACGCCGTCGGGGCAACGATCGCCGGCCGCTCCGCTGCCTGCGTCTTCGCTCCGGCAACCGGCGGCGGCGGATGCCGGGGGTGCGATCGGCGCCACGCCCTCTCCGAGCTGGATCGGGGCGATGGGGTCCGCGTCGGGGACGTCGAACGCGGCGAGGCTCCGGCCGCCGGGGGTCGCGGTGAAGGTCGCGGAGCGGATGTCGGGCGCCGCCGAGAGGGTCGTCGGGTAGGCGCTGAGGCGGTCGGTCGGCGAGCCGCTCGGGAGGTCCGTGTCCGAGATCTCGACCCCGCTGCCGATCACGGTCATCTCGCGCCACCCGATCCGCGACGCCTCGAACGTGTCCTCGAACGCGATCGTCGTCGGGGCCGAGAGCGGCGCGGCGAACGCCGACTCGAGCGTGCACACGAGCCGCATCGTCGACAGGCCGCCATTCCCCGGCGGGAACGTCACGCCGGCCTCGATGACCTGCAGGGAAGCCGCCGCACCATCGACCGTGAGCGAGAGCGCCTCGCCGACGGAGGTGCAGCCCGCCGTCTCGGCCGCCGCGAGCTCGTCGTCCGAGAACTCGCCGTCACCGTCCTCGTCGAGGTCCATGACGGCCTGGAACGTCGGGATCTCCGCCTGGTCGATGACGACATCGACCAGGACGCGCTCCGGTTCGACGCGGATCCCGGCGTGATGGTTGATCGTGAAATTGCCCAGCGGATGGGCGAGGACCGCCGTCGCCCCGAGCGGCAGGACGAGCAGCGCCGCAAGGACCGCGCGGCCGGCCCGGACCCGGTGACTCATCGCTGTCCGTCCAGCGCCTGCTGCGCCCGATCGCGTGAGACGGGGTCCAGCGCCGGCCCGAGCTCGAGCGCTTGCTCCAGGTACACCCGGGCCTCGTCGCCCCTGCCCAGTGCCGCATCGATCACCCCAGCGTGATACCAGAGTCGGGCATCCTCCGTGCCCGCCGCGAGGGCCAGCCGCATCGGCTCGTCGGCCGCCGCGGCATCGCCCGCGCCGAGCAGGGCCCAGGCGAGGGCGTCGTAGCCATAGGTATCCGGGCGGATCGCGAGCTCGTCCCGCGCGAGACGCACCGCGCGGTCGGGGTCCAGCCCGTGGTCGGCCAGGTAGAGCACGAGACCGCGGTCGTACACCGAGCCTGCCTCGCCGGCGAGCCCGCCGATTGCCTCGATCGTCGCGCGGTCGGCCGCCGCAGCGTCGGCGTCCGTCGGCCCGCCCCGGCGCTCGAGCAGGTCGGAGCGGCGCGCCAGCCAGTCGGGCGCCGGGATCGCCGCGATCGCCGTGTCGAGGCGCCGGACGGCTTCGTCGAGCCGGCCCTCGAACGCATCCAGCCTCGCGAGGCCGACGAGCGCCGCCGGCAGCTCGGGCCGGACCTGGAGCGCGGTTTCGAACGCGTTCCGTGCCCCGGCGGCGTCGCCGGCGGCGACGCGCGTCTCGCCGAGGGTCGCGTGGAAGAACGCCAGGGCGCCGCCCTCGAGCCCCTCGTCGAGCGCGGCATCGACGGCCGCCTCGTCGGCGGTCACCGCGTCCCCCGTGTCGCCCCGGACGAACGCGAGCCGCCCGTCGCGCACGAGCGATGCCGACCCGCCGTCGGAAAGCCGCAACGCCTGGTACGCCGCTCCCGCGTCGGCGAGATCACCGAGCTCCAACGACGCGTCGCCGATCACGCCGAGGGCGACCGAATTCGCTGCGTCCTGCGCGAGGATCATCCTCGCGGCGTCCCGCGCCTCGCCGAACCGGTGGAGCGCGATCAGGCTGGACGCCCGAGACGCCAGTGCCGGCACGTACCGGGGGTGCGCCTCGAGTGCGACATCCGCCGCCCCGAGCGCTCGCGTGTAGCCGCGCACGTCGCCGGTCAACCGGGCGTCCGCGGCGTTCGCGTCGGCGAGCCTGACGGCGGCGGCGACGTTCGCCGGGTCGGCGGCCAGGCGATCGGCCCAGAACGAGACGTCGGCGCGGACACGGTCGAGCTCCGCGGCGGGGTCGAACGGCTGGTCCGCGCATCCACCCGCACATGGACCGACATCGTCGGGCTCGGGGACGAACGACGCGTCGAGGAGCGGCTCGTCGAGGCCCAGCGGGTCGGCCGCGGGGAGGACGGCCGAGAGCTGCGTCGCGACGGCCAGGACGACGGCGCCTGCGACCGCAAGCAGCGGCACGAGGCTCGAGCGCCGGGCGGGAAGGGCGGTCATGGACGGGCTCCTGGATGTCGAGGACGGAGGTTGAGCGGGAGCGGGGAGCGCCGTGGCGTGCACGGCGCTCCCCGGCCGGGTCAGTGGGGCCCGGCGAGGTACGGGAAGGAGCTGCTGAACGTCCTGTCGTTCGCGCCCACGCCGTCGCCGGTCAGGATCGCGAAGTTCGTCAGCAGGGCGAACTCGGCGTCGATGACGTCGTCACCCAGCTTCCGGCCGTTCAGGGCGAGCGTCGCGAGCGACGTGCCCGACGCGAAGCCGGCGCTGCTGCCGAGCGTGATCGACAGCTCGTCGGGGAGCAGGACGCCGGCGATCGCCGACACTTCTCCCGCCGAGTACGGGTCCGCCGAGTTCGCCGTCAGCACGTTGCCGATGGCATTCAGGACGGTCTCCACGTTGTCGGTCGTCGTCGAGCGGTCCCTGGAA
The DNA here is from genome assembly GCA_035264305.1 of Candidatus Limnocylindrales bacterium. GTDB lineage: Bacteria > Chloroflexota > Limnocylindria > Limnocylindrales > CSP1-4 > CAIXZV01. The sequence continues at coordinate 3,401 of DATFQL010000135.1, forward strand.
GGCCGCTGGAAGTTGAACGCGTCCTTCTCCAGGCCGTTGTAGTCGGAGCTGGACGGGAGGAGCAGGCCGTTGAACACGGTGTTGATCGCCGGCCTGCCCATCCGGTCGACCTGGCGCCAGCCGCCGTTGGAGCGGGTGGACGTCGCCGCCCACACGCCGATGGAGTTCCCGGTGCCACCCAGCTTGTCGTTGGGCAGCTTGAGGGCGATGGACAGCACGTTCGTACCCGCGAAGGTGTCCGCGCCGGTGAAGCCGCCCAGGAGCTCGTCGAGGTCGGTCGAGCCGCCGAGCAGCTTCTCCTTGAACGTGACGAAGCCCGGCAGGTCGAAGAAGAACGGGTCGTCACGGACGCCGGCGAAGGCGCTGCCACCCCCCGCGACGGATGCGATCCGGGCTCCGTGCCTGTACGGCGTCGTGCGCCCGGTGGCCACGACCGACCCGCTCCAGATGTTGGCGACCGCGTCGTGCCCCACGGCGCGCCGGACGACGTAGCCCTGGGTCCGGGTGCCATCGGTCTTCCTGATCGGATCGCCGAAGCGGACCCGATACGCCAGGTCGGCGGTGCCGTCCTGGTCGCGGTCGAGCTTGAGCTCGTAGAGGGCGTTGGACCGGAACGTCGCGGTCTTCGAATCGGCTGGCGACATCAGCCCGTCGACGTTCAGGATCAGCGTGGTCGACGCGCTGCTCGAACGAAAGGCGTAGACGTCGGTGATGTCGACGCGGTGATCCGACTTCGCGGCCGGCGCGTCGAGATGGTCGGCGCCGCTGACGAGGAGCGGGGACGCCCCCACTGCCAGCGTGAGCCCGGCGACGGCGAGCAAGCCGTAGCGCGAGGCTCTGGGGGTGATGGACGGACGCATCGAATGCGCTACCTCGCTTGTGCGCCGGCATGGCGCCGGCCGCTGGACGGGTCTGCGCACGGGCTGTCGGAACGGATCAATCCCCTACACTCGGGCGGTGGGAGGCAGCGATTCCGTGGCGCCGCGCGGCGTGTTCGTCACGCTCGAGGGGCCCGACGGGTCGGGCAAGTCGAGCCTGCTCCGCGGCCTCGCCGCTCGGCTGGAGGCGGCGGGGTGCGATGTCGTCGCGACGCGCGAGCCGGGGTCCACGCCGCTGGGCGAGCAGGTCAGGCGCCTGGTCCTCGACACCGAGCCGAGAATCGACAGGACCGGCCGCGCCGACGCGCTGCTGTTCGCGGCCTCACGGGCGCAGCACGTGCACGAGGTGATCCGGCCGGCGCTCGCCCGCGGCGCGGTCGTCGTGTGCGACCGGTACGCGGACTCGTCGATGGCGTACCAGGGCGCGGGCTCGGGCGTGCCGATGGACGAGCTCGCCGTCGTGCAGCACTTCGCGACCGGCGGCCTCGTCCCGGACCTCACGATCCTCCTCGACCTGCCCGTCGAGGCGGGCCTGGCTCGCAAGTCCGCCGAGGTGACCCGGTTCGAGGCGTACCACGACGGGGCGTACCACCAGCGGGTACGAGACGCGTTCCTCCGGTTCGCGGACGCGGACACGGGTCGCTACGCGATCGTGGACGCGACCCAGGACGAGGCGACCGTGCTCGACCACGCAGTCGCGGCGCTGGCCCGGCTCGGCGCGTTGGCACCGTGCGTCCGCGCCGCCGTTGCCGGGAGCCGGTGACGCGGCCCGTGCGCCGGATGCGTGAACCGATCGCGTCTCCCGTGCGCATGCCACGATGAGCGACGCACGCCTCGACCGGGCGGCCGTGTCGGGCGCTCCTGCCGCCCCGGGCGACGAGGAGCTCCTGGCCGGGCTGGCCGCCGGACGGCTCGAGGCGCTCGACGCCCTGTACGAGCGCTACGCATCGATGGCCTACGGAATCGCCAGACGAATCACCGGGGACGACGGCCTCGCCGAGGACGTGGTCCAGGACGCGTTCCTCGGCGCGTGGCGGAGTGCCGGCCGCTACGTCCCGGGACGCGGGTCCGTGAAGACGTGGCTGCTCGCGATCGTCCATCACCGGGCGATCGACGTGGTGCGGCGGCGCAGGCCGGTCGCGGAGCTCCCCGAGGAGAGCGAGGGGGCGCGAACGCCCGAGCGGCTGACGCTGCCCGACGTGTGGGGCGAAGTCTCCGGCCGGCTCGACGCGGCGCTCGTCACGCGGGCGCTCGACGCGCTCCCGGGGCCGCAGCGTGAGGTCGTGGAGCTCGCGTACTTCGGCGGACTGTCGCAGACCGAGATCGCCGAGCGGGTGGGGGTACCCCTGGGGACGGTGAAGAGCCGCGTCCGGCTGGCGCTGGTCGGCCTCCGGCGGGAGCTGGGGCTGACGGTCTCGCCGACACTCGAGGCCGGGATCGGCGAGGGGCCGCCATGACGGCCCACCCGACCCTGCTGTGCGACGAGGCGCGTGACCTCGTCCCGCTGTACGTCACCGGTGCGCTCGATGACGACGAGGCGGCCGCGGTCCGGGAGCACCTCGCCCATTGTCCGGAGCCGCACCCGGAGCTCCTCGATCTCGGCGAGACGGCGACGGCCCTGCTCGAGGCCGTCGAGCCGGTCGCGCCACCTCCGGCCTTGAAGGGGCGGCTGCTCGCCGCGGCCGCTGCCGACCTTGCGTCCGGCGCCCACCCTGGGGCGCAATGGTCGGCCGACGGATCGTCGATGCGCGCACCCGAGAGCAGTGCGCCTGACGCCCCGATCAGTGCCGTCTCGCCCCCCGTCATTGACCTCGCATCGGAGCGCGCGGCGCGGCGCCCACGGGTCGCCTGGCTCGTCGCGGTGGCGGCTGTCATCGGCGTGATCGCGCTCGGCGCGGCCAACCTCGGGCTGCGGCGCGATCTCGACCAGGCGCAGGCGTACCGGCAGGGCGTCGACCAGGCGCTCACGCTTGCCGGGCAGCCAGGCTCGGTCACCGCCCTGCTCGCCGGCGACGACGGGGCCGCGTCCGGCCTCGCGGTCATCGGTGCCGACGGGACGACGCGGATCGCCGTCCGAGGGCTGGCGCCGACGAGCGGCTCACAGGTCTACACCGCGTGGGCGATCGAGGGGGACGCGGCGCCGGTTGCGCTGGGTGACTTCACGGTGACCTCGGATGGCCTCGCAACGGCGACCGTGACCTCGCCCACCGCGACACCGGGTGCCGTCGTCGCGCTCACCCTCGAGCCGGTGGCTGGAGCCACGGCGCCGGCGGGGCCGGTGGTCGCGGCTGGGACGACAGGCGAACCGGCCGGGTAGTGCCCGAGGGGTAGCCGCGCGCTTTGAGGACTAGGCGCCGGCCTCCGCGACCTGCGAGGTCCCGCTCGCACGCTCGAGCGCCGCCCTCGCGGCATCGATGAGCGCCCCGGCGTCGCTGCCGTCCTGCGGGAACCGCGCGACGCCGGCACTCACCGTGATGGGGCTTCCCTCGACGCCCTGCAGCCTCGCGATGCCGTCGAGGACGCGCTTGGCGACGAGCACGCCTGCCGAGCCCGGTGCGACGAGCACGAACTCGTCCGCCCCGGTCCGCGCCACGGTGTCGACGAGCCGGACCGTCTGGGCGAGGACGGCGGCAACCTCGCGCAGGGCCTTGTCGCCGGCCCGTGCCCCCGCACGGTCGTTGAGCTGCGTGAACCCGTCGATGTCGAACAGCGCGACCGAGACCTCCGACTGCTGGCGCTGCGCCCGGGCGACCTCGAGCTCCAGGACGCGGGCGAGGGTTCGGGCGTTGGACAGTCCGGTCAGCGGGTCCGTGTGTGAGACGCGTTCCGCCCACTCGGCGCGCTCCGCCGCGATCGACGAGGTCCGGAAGGCGGCGATCGCCGCAGCCGCGAGGTCGGCGATCCCGACGAGCAGGGTCTCCTCGCCCGTGCCGACCTCGTGGACGCCGGCCCATCCGAACGTCAGCACCCCCACGCACGCTTCGACGCCGCCGCTCGCCACGACGAGCGGGAGATCCACGCCGGTCATCGTCATCCCGTCGGGTCCGGCGCCTTCGCGGCCGAGCGATCCGGTGCGATCGAGGGCGGCGCGGTGGATCGGGTGGTCGGGGTTCCCCGTGACGTCCCGGGCGAATGCCTCGATCCCGTCGTCGGTCATGCCGAGGGTCAGCAGCAGCTCGAGCGCTCCGTCGTCGCCGTCCTGCGCGAAGACCGAGGCCATCGCCGCACCCACCGCGGCCGCTCCGGCTTCGACGATGACGCCCAGCGCCTGGTCCAGGTTCTCCGCCCGGGCGAGCGCTGCCGCTCCGGGGGACAGGACGGTGAGCGAAGCGCTGCCGGAGCCGGACGAGTCGGACACGAGTGCCTCCGTGTGGCCGCAGCTGGCGTGGGTCGTCCGGAACCGCCGGTGACGCCCCTCGCGCGCTTCGCCGCGGGTCGGCATCGTACACCGCGGGCTCTCCGCGCGACCCGTTCCGGCGCACGGCCGTCGGCTATGCTCCGCGCGATGAAGATGGTCGTCGCCATCGTCCACAACGAGGACGCGGGCGTCCTCGTCGACGCGTTGCTGGAGCACGAGTTCCGGGCGACCCGCCTCCATTCCTCGGGTGGCTTCCTCAAGCAATCGAACGCCACGGTCATGCTCGGCGTCGAGGACGCCGAGGTCGAGGAGGTTCTCGGGATCGTGCGTGAGAGCTGTCACTCGCGGACGCAGATCGTGAACCCGATGCCACCGATCATGGAGCCCGGCGAGTTCTTCATGCCCTACCCGCTCGAGGTCGAGGTCGGCGGCGCGACCGTGTTCGTGCTCCCCGTGGAGCGCTTCGAGCGCCTCTAGGCTCGGCGGCCCGTCAATGGAATCCGGCCACGCGGCGGTCGCTGCTGCCTGCTGTCCGTGGCGTTACGCTCGGCGGCGTGAACGTTGACCCTCCGCGATGAGCCTGCGCCCGGATCTCGTCGAGTGCTGGGTGTTCCGGGTCACGCCGCCGACGGCCGGCGACCCGCGTCCCGACCGTGACCGCCTCGAGGTCCTGCTGATCCGCCGGGCTGCGCACCGGATCTTCCCCGGACTGTGGCAATGCGTGACCGGCGGCATCGAGCCGGGCGAGCGGGTGACCGACGCCGCGATGCGGGAGGTGCACGAGGAGACGGGGCTCGGCCCCGACGGGATCGAGCGGTTCTACGACCTCGACCAGGTTGCCCCCTTCTACGACGAGGGCGCGGACGCGGTCGTCGTCAGCGCCGTGTTCGCGGCTCGCGCCCGTCCCGACGCCGAGCCTCGCACGTCGTGGGAGCACGACGACATCCGCTGGGTCCCCGCGACCGAGGCGCCGCGGCTCGCCGTCTGGCCGTCGTATGCGGACTCCATCCGGCGCCTCGCGGACCACCTGCTGGACCCGGGGCTGGAGCCGTGGTTCGCGCTCGGCGCGGACGGATCGCGGATCGCGCGCCGTCCGCGCGACGCCCGGTGATCGCCTAGAACCGCTCGGGCACGAACGTCTGCTCGTCGAGGGGTGGCCGGATATATCCGCGATCGGGCTCGCGCGGTGGCAGCGTGATCGACTCCGGCGTCAGGTCCTCGTACGGGACGAGCGAGAGCAGGTGGCTGATCATGTTGAGTCGCGCCCGCCGCTTGTCGTCGGCGCTCACGACGTGCCACGGCGCCTGTGGGATGTCGGTGTGCTGGAACATCTCGTCCTTCGCGCGCGAGTACTCGACCCAGCGGCTCCGGGATTCGACGTCCATCGGCGACAGCTTCCAGCGCTTCCGCGGATCCGCCAGCCGGTCCTGGAACCGCCGCTCCTGCTCCGCGTCCGAGACGGAGAACCAGTACTTGACGAGGATCAGCCCGGAGCGGACGAGCATCCGCTCGAGCTCCGGACAGGAGCGGTAGAACTCCTCCACCTCCTCGCGGGTCGCGTAGCCCATGACCCGCTCCACGCCGGCGCGGTTGTACCAGGAGCGATCGAACAGCACGATCTCGCCCGCCGCCGGCAGGTGCGCGACGTAGCGCTGGAAATACCACTGGGTGCGCTCGCGCTCCGTGGGGGCCGGCAGGGCGACAACGCGGGCGATCCGCGGGTTGAGCGCGAGCATGAGGGTCTTGATCGCACCACCCTTGCCCGCAGCGTCCCTGCCCTCGAACAGGACGACCACCTTGAGGCCGCGCGCCTTGACCCACTCCTGCAGCTTCACGAGCTCCAGCTGGAGGTCGGCGAGCGCGGTGTTGTACGCCTTCTTCTTGAGCCGAGGCTGCGCGTCGGGGACCTCGTCGGTCCGTCGCTGCTTCGTGCCCACCGCATCGCCTCCCCGTCGTGTCCGTTGTCGCGCCGCGTCCTGACGACGCCTGGACGCACCGTGGCGCCAAGTATGGGCGTCGGCCGTCGGGCGGCTAGACTGGCGGCAGCCACGAGGATTCGATGGATGCGGACGAGGACGACGCGATGACCGAGACGCTCGCGAACCGGCGGGTCTTCCGTTCGAAGGTGGACTCGATTCGCCCGACGTACGGGTTCGAGGACGTGTCGCTCGCCCCCGGAACAGACACGGTCGACCCGGCGGACGTCGTCCTGGCGCAGACGTTCTGCGGCGTCCGGCTCGAGGTGCCCGTCCTCGCGGCGGCGATGGACGCCGTGGCCGACGTCCGCCTGTCGGGCGAGCTCGCGCGGCTCGGGGGCCTGTCGATCCTCAACCTCGAGGGCGTGCAGTTCCGCTACGAGGACCCGTCCGAGATCGTGGACCGCGTCATCGCGGCGTCGGACGACCGCGTGCAGGACGTGCTGGCGGAGGCATACCTCCCCCCGATCCGCGAGGAGCTGATCGCCCGCCGGATCGCGGAGCTCCACGCGGCAGGATCGAAGGCCGCCGTTTCGGCCACACCGGGCATCGCGCGGAAGTACGGCGCGTTCTGCGCCGAGCACGGTGCGGACCTGTTCCTCGTCCAGTCGCAGGTCTCGTCCGCCCGCCACCTCGCGACGGGGTACGAGCCGCTCGCCCTGTCCGAGTTCACCCGGTACATGCCGATCCCGGTTGCCGTCGGCAACACGACCAACGCGGAGGCCGCGTTCCTGCTCATGGAGCAGGGTGCCGCCGCGATCTTCGTCGGCGTCGGCCCCGGCGCGGCGTGCACGACTCGCGAGGTGCTGGGCATCGGCATCCCCCAGGTCACCGCCATCTGCGAAGTGGCGGCGGCTCGCGACGCGTACCTCGCCGAGACCGGCCGGTACGTGCCGGTCGTGGCCGACGGCGGCATGAAGCGGGGCGGCGACATCGCCAAGGCGATCGCGTCGGGCGCCGACGTCGTGATGCTGGGGTCGCCGCTGGCCAGGGCCGCCGAGGCTCCGGGCCGCGGGACCAACTGGGGGATGGCGGCCCCGTCGCCGGTCCTGCCTCGCGGGACGCGGATCAAGGTGGGGACGGTCGGGCCGCTCGAGCAGATCCTCAACGGGCCGTCCCACGTCACCGACGGGACGCAGAACCTCATGGGCGCCCTTCGCCAGTCGATGGCCGCGCTGGGCGCGCGGACGATCGCCGACATGCACGACGTGGAGATCGTGTACGCGCCCTCCGTCGTCACCGAGGGCAAGTCCTGGCAGCTGCGCGGGAGGTAGCGCCGCGCGCGGCCATCCGTCGCGGCACGCGCCAGGTCAACGCGGCCTACGTGCGTCCTCGCCCGGGATGCCGAGCGCCGTGAGCTCGGCCGCGAACCCCTCGAGGTCGTCGACGCCGTAGTAGATCGCCGGGATCCGCAGGAACCGCCACCGGACCCGTCGTCTGAAATCGACCCGCACGCCGCCGCGTGGCGAGCCGGCGAACGACACGTCGCCGTGCCGGATGCTCATCCGCACGCCGATCGCCGTGATCCACGCCCACGGCCCCTCGATCCGCCAGCGGACGGCGTCCGCGATGGCCGCCGTCACGAGGAATCGCCCGAACCGGACCCCGATCACGCCGTCACCCACGTCGACCCAGGCGCGGTCGGGCGTCACGCCGAAGGCGACCCGCAGGAAGAGCCGGGACCGGTTGCCGATGCGGATCGGGTAGCGCGTCACCGTGCCAGCCTACGGGTACGTCATCCGTCGCGGGCAGATGGCAACGCTCGTCGATGTGCCGCGCGCATGTCGGGGTGCAGGATACGGACATCGAACGCGATGGCACCGGGGCCCACCGGAGCCGACGGGAACGAACAACTGAAGAACAACCGAATAACGCGCTCCTCCGACTCCTGCGACCGATCGCCGCGCTCCCTACCAGAGGC
>DATFQL010000136.1:0-5075 GCA_035264305.1 Candidatus Limnocylindrales bacterium
CGGGACGCGAGCAACACTGCCACTGTCCGCCACGATGGCCGCGCCCCGGTCGCCGAGCGTCACGACGAGTGACACGCTGAGACGCGCCGCGAGGCCGGCGAGGAGCTCGTCCTCGACCGCGGCATCCCCACCCAGCGAGCCGCCCCCGACAAGCGCGAACTCGTGCTCGTTGGGCACGAGCCAGTCGGTCATCTCGATCACGGCCTCCTCGATCCGCGCAGCGGGCGCGGGATTGAGCACCGTCGTCGCGCCCGCCGCCCGTGCCACGGCGAACACGGCTGCCGTCGTCGCCTGCGGCGTCTCGAACTGGGCAACGACGACCGCGGGGCGGACCGCCTCGAACGCCTCGACGGCGAGCTCCGGGCTGGTCGCATCGTTCGCGCCCGGCACGCAGATGATGCGGTTCATCCCCGCCGCGTCCACCCAGATCGGCGCGACGCCCGATGATCCGGGGACCCGGCGGACCCAGGTCGTGTCGACGCCCTGCGCGTCGAAGTTGCGCAGCGTGTCCGCGCCATACGAGTCCTCGCCCAGGCAGTTCACCATCGAGACCCGTGCGCCCAGCCGTGCCGCGGCGACGGCCTGGTTCGCGCCCTTGCCACCGAACCCCATCGCGAAGCCGGTGCCGACGACGGTCTGGCCCGCCTCGGGCAGGAGGTCCGCGTACGCGATGAGGTCGATCATCGTGCTGCCGACGACGAGGATCGAAGGTGCCGTGTCCGTCGTCATCACGCTGCGACGTCAGGCATGGAGCTCGAGGGGCAGGTGCGCCCAGCCGCGGAACTGGAACGTCGGTCGGCGGGTCGCGCCCGGCAGGACCCGGAGCTCGGGCTCGGTGCGGCGGAGCTCCTCGAGGGTCGTCTCGAGCTCGAGCCGGGCGAGCGGGGCTCCGATGCAGAAGTGGATTCCACCGCCGAGCGAGACGTGCGCGGTGTCGCCGCGCGTCACGTCGAACCGGTCGGGTTCGGTGAACCGTCGCGGGTCGCGGTTCGCGGCCCCGATGACGAGCGCGACGCGGGATCCCGGTGCGAGCTCGACCCCACCCAGCTCGACCCCCTCGTCCAGCACCCATCGTTCGAACCACTGGAGCGGCGGGTCGAACCGCAGGATCTCCTCGATCGCCGCGCGGACGCTCACGGACCGGTCCCGCACGAGCCGCCACTGGTCGGGGTGGGCCGCGAGTGCCGCTACGCCGTTGGACGTCGCGTTGACGGTCGCCTCGTGCCCGGCCATGAGCAGCACCATCGCGGTCGAGGCGATCTCGTCGTCCGACAGCCGCTCCCCGTCGACCGTGGCGTCCAGCAGCGCTGCGAGGAGGTCCTCGCCGCCGTGCCGGCGACGGTGTCCGATGACGTCGAGGAGGTACCGGCGGAAGTCGCCGGCGGCCTCGTTCGCCCGCGCCCGAGTGGGATCCGAGGCCGAGGGCTCGTACATCGCAACCGTGTCGTCGGAGAGCCGCTTGATCGTGTCCCGGTCCGCGGGCGCGACGCCGATGAGGCCACAGATGATCCCGAGCGAGAACGCCTGGGCGTAGTCGTCGACGAGGTCGATGGACCCCCGCTCGCGACCGGACGCCAGCAGGGCACGCGCCCGAGTGATGAGCGGGGCACGCAGCCCCTCGACCGCGCGAGGCGTGAACGCCTCGAGCACGAGCCGGCGGAGGCGGGTATGAACCGGTGGCTCGAGGTTGAGCAGCTCCCACCGCTCGAACGCGTGGAACTCCGTCCAGCGCGGGTCGCGCCACGCGGGAACGTCAGCAGGCAGGGCGAGGTCCTCAGGCGTGTAGCGGTGGAGGAACGTCGAGCCGAGCCGGCGGTCGCGGAACGCGGCGTGGACGTCGTGCCAGCGGGTCAGGTAGGTGCGGTGGTCGCCCGGCTGGCGAAACGCGGATCCGGCCTCACGCGCCTCGGCGTACGCCGGGTACGGGTCTGCGGCGAAGCCGGGATCGCCTGGGTCGAGGAGGAGCCCGGTCGACGAGCGCACTCCGGCAGTGTGCCAAATGGACCGACATGCGCGTCACGCGCGAGCGGCGAACGCCAGCGCGCGGACGATCGCCCACGCGAATCCCGCGACCGAGACGGCCAGCACCGCGATGGCGACCCATGCCGGCAGCGCGGGCCAGGTGACCGTGTCGGGGCCCCACCTCGTCAGGCCCAGGACGAACCCGACGACGGCCGCCACGAGGCCGAGGGCCGCACCGAGGACGTCACCGCGGGTGAGCGGCACGGCGCGATACGACGTCCGCGGTCTCGACGATCCGAAGCCACGTGCGTCGATGCTGATCGACAGCTGCTGCGCCCGCTCGACACTCGCGACGATGACCGGCACGAGTGCCCGCACGAGCGCCGTCGGGCCGGCGGTTCGCAGTCCCCGCGCGCGCTGGGCATCGAGGACGATGCGCAGCTCGCGGCGCAGCAGCGGCACGAGCTGGAGCGTCATGGCCGCCGCGAACGCGACCGACGACGGGACACCGAGCCGGGTGAGTGACGCGAGGACGTCTGGGGCGCGGGTCGTGAGGATCGCGAGGAACGCGACGAGCTCGATCGTGAGCAGGCGGGCGACAAGCACCAGCCCGTGCGCGACGCCCTCGGCGTACAGGGTCAGCGGCCCGACCGTCGCGGCCACCGAGCACGACGGTCGGCAGAACGCCGGCGCGAGCACCTGGACGAGGAGGATCGACGCGGCGAGCGGCGCGAACGCGAGCATCGCCCGCGCGAGCGGCGACGCGACGCCGGCCGAGGCGGCGAGGACGAGCACCAGCACGGAGATCGCAGCCAGCACCGTCGGGTCGTACGTGACGAGCGCGGTGGCGACCCCTGCGATCATCCACGCGAGCTTCGTGATCGGATTCAGCCGGCGGAGCCAGCTGGAACGCGCCGGCAGGGCGGCGGCCGTCACCCGGAGCCCCGGCGGGCGCGAACAGCGTCGACGATGGCATCACCGGTTCCGGCAACCCCGAGCGCGGGATCGATCCGCAGGGCCTCGGCGAGCCGGACGAGCGGCGGCGGCTCGAGCCCGGCGGCCGCGAGGGCGTCCACGTCGGCGAGCAGCGCAGATGCCGAGCCGTGGGCGGCGACCGACCCGCCCCGGAGCACCAGCAGCCGATCCGCGATCGAGCCGGCGAAACGCAGGTCGTGGGTGACGACGATCACCGAGAGCGGCATCGGCGCGGCGGCGGACGCGCTCGGGTCAGCATCGGGACCCGTGCCGCCGGACGCCACCCGGATCCACGCGACGAGGTCGGCGATCTCGGCGGCATCGAGACCCGCGGTCGGCTCATCGAGGACGAGCACCGGCGGGCGCATCGCGACGATCGCCGCGACGGCGACCCGCCGGCGGACCGGCAGCGCGAGCCGGTAGGGATGCTCGTCGAGGACGCCGGCCAGCCGGAATGCACGAGCAGTCCCGGCGACGCGAGCCGCGACCGCATCGGCGTCGAGTCCGAGGTTCCGCGGTCCGAGGGCGAGCTCGTCGCGAACGCTCGACGTCAGCAGCTGGTGGTTGGGATGCTGGAACACGATCCCCGCCCGGCCGGCGACGTCCCGGGGTCGCAGGCCGCGAAGGTCGGTGCCGCCCAGGCGCACCGATCCGGCGTCCGGCCGCAGCAGCCCCGCGATCAGCCGCGCGAGCGTCGACTTGCCCGACCCGCTCTCCCCCACCACCGCAAGGACCTCGCCCGCGTCGACCGACGCGGAGACGGCAGCGACGGCGGGCCGCGGCGCGCCCGGGTACGTGTAGCTGACGCCGCGCAGCTCGACCCTCGCCGTCACCGGTCCGCGGCCCCACGCTCGACGCCCAGCCAGCGGGTCGCCTCGGCGACGGTCGACGGAAGCCACGGTGCTCCGGGATCGACCCGCGCCGCGAGCCCGGCGATGGCAGGCGGCGCCATCCATCCCGGGTGTGCGGCCACGCTCGCCCATGCCCTGCCTGCGTCGTCATCCGCGAGCACCCGCCCGCCGCCGAGCACGAGGAGACGCGAGGCATACGACGCGAGAAGGTCGACGTCGTTGGTGGCGATGAGCACGGTCGCGCCAGCGTCGCGGGCGAGCGCCGTGGCAAGCTCGAGGACGGCGTGGCCCGACCGTGGGTCGAGGTTCGCGACCGGTTCGTCGAGGAGCAGCAGGCGAGGTCGGACAACGAGCGCGCACGCGACGGCGAGGCGCTGCTGCTCGCCCCCCGACAGCTCCTGGGGGTTGCGGCTCACGAACGCGGCGAGGCCGGCGGCATCGAGCATCTGCGCGACTCGGTGGCGCATGTCGGCAGGCTGGGTGCCGAGGTTCTCGAGGCCGAAGGCGAGCTCCTCCTCGACGGTGAGCTGGCTCAGCTGGGTCTCCGGGTCGTCGAGCACGATCGCGGCAACCCGCGCGAGATCCGCGACGCCGGTGGTCCGCGGGTCGAGGCCCGCGACGCGAACGGATCCCGTGACGTCGGCTGGCACGAGCCGGGGCACGATCCCGAGCAGCGCCCGGAGCAGCGTCGAACGCCCCGCGCCCGTCGCGCCGACGACACCGACGACCTCGCCGGCGCCGGCAGTGAACGAGACGTCGTCCAGCGCAGGCGATGCACCGCCGGGGTACCGGACGGTGAGCCCGTCGACGGCGACGAGAGGCGTCACGTCGATCGTTGCCGGGCGCGTCAGGCGCCGGCTGTCCGGAGCGCGAGGAGCGCCGCCAGGAGGACCGCCGCGATGACGACGCCCGTCGCCACGACGATCGCCCAGCGGCTGCTCGTCGCACCGGGCAGCTGCGCGCCGCCCTGGACGAGCTCCTGCGGCAGAGCGCTCGCCGCGGCGAGCGCGATGTACCCCGTGAACACCTTGTCGACGAGATTCACGAGCACGTTGTCGGCGAACACGGCGCCCCATGGCCCCAGCCGTGCGAAGGCCGCCGTGATGACGTCCGACGGATGCCCCGTCCCGCCGCCGAACAGCCACAGCACGATCGGCGTGGCGAGGATCGAGACGACCAGGACGACGAGGAGCTGGAGCGCGAAGTAGCGGCTTGGGGTCCGGCCGAGGCCCAGGGCACGGACGCCGTACCCCCACGTGAGCGCGGCGCCGACGCCGACGATCGCGA
>DATFQL010000137.1:0-21114 GCA_035264305.1 Candidatus Limnocylindrales bacterium
TCGGGCCCATCGGGTTCGTCGGACACCGTCGCGTGCCCGTCGGGGCAGTACCAGGCCGGGATCCGGTGGCCCCACCACAGCTGCCGGGACACGTTCCAGTCCCGGATGTTCGTCATCCAGTGCTCCCACACCTTCTCGAAGCGCTCGGGGACGATGCGGGTCTGCCCGGAGCGGGTCGCCTCGAGGGCCGCGGCCGCGAGCGGGCCGGTCCGGACGAACCACTGGGTCTTGAGGCGCGGCTCGACGACGTCGTTGCTCCGCTGGCAGCGTCCGATCACCATCTCGTGCGCTGCCTCGCTCGCGAGGTCGCCGGTCGAGGCGAGGTCCGCGAGGATCGCCGCGCGGGCCTCGTAGCGGTCCATCCCGTCGTAGCGCGTCCCGGTGTTCGTCACCCGCGCCTCGTCGTCGAGGATCGTGGGCATCGGCAGGTCGTGACGCCTGCCGGTCTCGTTGTCGTCGTGATCGTGGGCCGGCGTGATCTTCACGGCGCCCGTGCCGAACGCGGGGTCGACGACCGCGTCGGCGATGACCGGCACGTCCCGGTCCACGAACGGGATCCGAACGCGGCGGCCGACGACGCCGGCATACCGGGTGTCGTCGGGATGCACGGCGACCGCGGTGTCTCCGAGGATCGTCTCCGGACGGGTCGTTGCGACCGTGACCGTCTCGTCCGGGATCGCCCGCCCCGTCGCGTCGTCCACAAGGTGGTAGCGGAGGCGCCAGATCGTCCCGGTCTCGGGCGTCGGGATCACCTCGAGGTCGCTCACGCTGGTGCGGCAGCCGGGGCACCAGTTGATGAGCGCCTCCGCCCGATACGCGAGCCCCTTGCGGTAGAGGCGCGTGAACGCGACGCGGACCGCGCGGGCGCTCGTCTCGTCCATCGTGAACCGGAGCCGGCTCCAGTCGCACGAGCCACCCACGCGGCGCTGCTGCCCCAGGATGACCTCCCGGGTCTCGGCGACGAACGCCGCCATCCGCTCGAGGTATCGCTCCCGCCCGAGCGACGCCCGGCTCTCGCCTTCGCGGGCGAGGATCCGGTCGAGCACGAACTGCGCGGCGATGCTCGCGTGGTCGAGCCCGGGCAGGAACAGCGACGGCCGACCGACCATCCGCGCATGGCGGACCATCACGTCCTCGACCGTCGTCCGCTGGGCGTGGCCGAGATGGAGCGACCCGGTGATGTTCGGGGGCGGCTGGATGATCACGAACGGCGGCAGCGACCAGTCCGCCGTCGACCCCGCACCGTCCGGCGCGAAGACGTCGGCGGCCAGCCAGCGCTCGTACACGTCGTGCTCGAACGCCGCCGGCACATAGGCCTTGGGCAGCTCCCGCTGGATCGTCACCGCGCCGTCTCCCGAAACGAAACGACCCGCTCGCCCAGCGGACGAACGGGGTCGTGCGACGGCCCTAGGATATCGGGTGGTCGCGACGGATGAGCGACATCAGTCGAGGAGCCGACCCGCGCGCAGCTCGGGGATCACGTCCCTGGCGATCGTTCGGAGCGTGTCGAGCTGTTCGGGCGCCGGCGCCACCGTCGAAAAGTCCGTGAACCCGAGCGCGCGGTGTCGTCGGACGTACTCGAGATACGCGTCTGGCGACGCAAGGACATCATTGGTCGCCCACGTCGATCGCCGGATCTCGTGAGGGTCCCGTCCGATTGCGGCACACGCCGCATCCAGCTGCTGGATGCGCTCCGCGAGCTCGGCCTCGATCCCGTCGGTCGCGGTGCCGGGCAGCGCCGCGAACGTGTCCCACTGGTCGGCGTAGCGGGCAGCGATCCGCAGCATCCGGGGCCGATGCGCCGCGATGAGCAGCGGGATGCGTGGCCGCTGCACCGGCCGAGGCTCGAGGCGCGCGTCGTCGAGCCGGTAGTGCCGCCCCGCGTAGGTCGTGCGCTCCTGGCCCATCAGGCTCGTCACGACCTCGACGGCCTCCTGGAACCGGTCGACCCGCTCGGGAGGCGGCGGCAGGTCGATCCCGTAGCGCCGGTGCTCGTCGGCATGCCATCCGGTGCCCAGCCCCAGGATGACCCGACCGCCGCTCACGTGGTCGACGGTGACGGCCTCCTTGAGCAGGAGCGCGGGGTGACGGAACGTGTTGCTCGAGACGAGGATGCCCAGCCGGATGCGCGCCGTCCGGGCCGCGATCGCGGCGAGCAGCGTCCACCCCTCGAGGCAGCCGTGCTCCGGCGGCCCGTCGGTGTCGACCAGATGATCGACGAGCCAGGCGTGGTCGAAGCCGAGGTCCTCGGCAAGCTCGAACGACGCGAGCACCTCCGCCCACGTGTGGTTCGCCTGGCTCAGGAACAGGCCGAAGCGGAGCGGTTGGGCGATCTGCAGCGTGCTCTCCCCTGCGGCGCCGGGCACGTTCACAGGCGCTGCCGACGAGCGAGCGAGCGTTGAACGAGGACGACGATGATCAGGAAGACGCCGCTCACCACCTGCTGGGTGTACGAGCTCAAGGTGCCCACCTGGTTGATCACGTTGTTGATGACGTTCAGCAGCAGGACACCGGCGAGGGTGCCCGGAATGGATCCCAGTCCGCCCGACAGCAGGGTTCCTCCGATGACGACCGCGGCGATCGCCTGGAGCTCGAGGCCGACGCCGATCGTCGACTGCCCGGACGACGACCTCGCAGCCACGAGCACGCCGGCGAGGCCGGCGAGGAGCCCGCTGACTGCGTACATCACGACCTTCATCCGGGCGATCGGCAGCCCCATGAGCCGCGCGGCATCCTCGCTGCCCCCGATCGCCGCGACGCCGCCCCCGTAGCGCGCTCGCTCGAGCACCACCCAGCCGACGAGGAACGCGAGGCCGGCGATCAGGATCGGAATCCGGATGCCGATGACGGCCGCCTGGCCGAGCGCCAGCACGGGTTCGCCGGACGCGATCCGGAAGATGATGTTGCCCTCGTCGGACACGGCGAACGCAAGACCGCGCGCGAACAGGAGCGCCGCGAGCGTGACGATGAACGGCTGCATGCGCGCCCGGCCGATGAGGATCCCGTTGGCCAGCCCGATGGCGCCACACACGCCGAGCGGGAGGAGGATCGCGGCGGCGCTCCCGTATTGCGAGCCGTATGCCGTCAGCACCGCCGACAACGCCAGCAGCGAACCCACCGACAGGTCGATCCCGCCACCGATGATGATGAACGTCATGCCCAGGGCGACCAGGCCGAGAAACGAGCTCGCCTCGAGGATGTTCAGGAAGTTGTCGACGCTCGCGAACCGGGAACCGAACACGATCGAGGCGACGATCACCGTGACGATGAGCACCAGCCCCGCCCCACCGCGCTGCAGCTGGGCGGCGACACGTTCACGTCGAGTCGCCGCACGGTCGAGCGACCACGGTTCCTCTGCGGCGGTGATCGTGCCGAGCCGCGTGTCGCCGCTCATGAGAGTGCTCGGTCGCGCTGGACGAACACGGCCGCCAGGATGATCAGCGCCTGGACCATGCGAGTCGCCGAGTCAGGGAGGTTGTGGCTGATGAGCGTCGCGCCGATGAGCTGCATCAGCAGGGCGCCGGCCAGGGTGCCCAGGATCCGCACGCGGCCGCCGGACAGCGGCGTCCCACCCACGACGACGGCGGTGATCGCGCTGAGCTCGATCAGGTTGCCCACGAACGACGGGTCGGCGGCGCTGAGACGTGCTGTCTGGATGATCCCCGCGACGGCGGCGAGGACGGCGCACAGGACGTAGGCGCCCAGGATCACGCGCCGGACCGGAACTCCGGCGAGGGCGCTGGCCTCGGGGTTGCCGCCGATCGCCACGACGTACCGCCCGAACGTCGTCCGGGTGATCAGCACCGCGACGACGACCGCGATCGCGACGGCCACGAGGACGACGAGCGGCACTCCCCCCACGCGAGCAGAGCCGATGATCCCGAGCGTCGGGTCGAAGATCTCGGTCAGCCGTCCGTTGGCGATGACGAGCGCGAGCCCCCGCCCCCCCACGAGCAGGGCGAGCGTGGCGACGATCGGCTGGATCCCGAACCGGGCGATGAGAACGCCGTTGACAAGCCCGACCAGGAGGCCGCCGACGAGCGCCACGGCGATCGCGACCACGGCGCCGTAGCCGAGGTAGAGGGCGAGCAACGCGGATGAGATCGCCATCACCGACCCGACCGAGAGGTCGATCCCGCGGGTCCCGATGACGACCGCCATCCCCAGGGCGATGATCGCGACGGGGACGACCTGCACGAGCTGGAGGCGGGCGTTGTCGACCGTCGCGAACCCCCGCGTCGCGACGAGATTGAACGCGATCAGCACGATCAGGGCGACATAGACCCCGTTCCTCGTGGTCCATGCCATCAGCTGCGTCCGGTCGAGCCGACCGGCCGGGCGAGCGGATCCGGTCGCGATCACGACCGTTCCCCGGGGTCCGGCAGGCCCTCTGGCGACGCCCCGTCCTGCCCCGCAGCTGCAGCGTCGGCAGCTGCCTCCGCGATGAGCGCCATGACGCGGTCCTCGCTGACCTCGGCCGGGTCGAGGACCCCCACGACGGCGCCGTCGCGGAGCACGACGACCCTGTCCGAGCCTTCGACCACCTCCTCCAGCTCCGACGAGATGAGGAGGACCCCGATTCCAGCCTGTGCGAGCTCGCTGATCAGCGCCTGGATCTCCGCCTTCGCGCCGACGTCGACGCCGCGCGTCGGATCGTCGAGCAGGAGCACCCGCGGGCTCATGCACAGGACCCGCGCGAGCAGGACCTTCTGCTGGTTGCCGCCCGACAGCTCGCCGACCGGCTGCCGGGGGCTCGACGCCTTGATGCCGAGGCGGTGGATGAGCGTGTTGACGACCCCGTCGAGGCGCCCGTCGGAGACGAATCCGGCCCGTGCCATCGTCGGCAGTGCGGCGAGGACGATGTTGTCCCGCACGGAGAGCGACGGCACGATGCCCTCCACCTTTCGGTCCTCGGGGATCAGCGCGATGCCGGCGGCAATCGAGGTGGCCGGAGATCGGCGGGCGAGCGCGACGCCGCCGACCGAGACCCGCCCTCCGTCGAGCGGCCCGTCGCCGTAGATCGCGCGAGCCGTCTCGGAACGACCCGACCCGAGCAGCCCGGCCAGCCCCACGACCTCTCCTGACCGGATGTCGAGCGAGACGTCGTGGAGGACATGGTGCCGCTCGAGGCCGGTGGCTTCGAGGACCATGGGTGCGGCGTCATCCGTCGCGCGTGCGTCGAACCGCGTCCGGGCACGCGCAACCTCCGACACCTCGCGGCCGAGCATTCGCGACACGAGCTCGAGCCTGGTGATCTCTGCGATGCGCCCCTCGTGGACGCGGCGCCCATCGCGGAGGACCGTGACGCGATCGGCGATGCGGAACACCTCGTCCAGCCGGTGGGACACGTAGACCACGGCGACGCCGTCGCGCCGGAGGCGGTCGATGGTCGCAAGGAGCCGCTCGACCTCACGAGGCTCGAGCGACGAGGTCGGCTCGTCCATGATCACGACCCGATGCTCGGCACTGACGGCGCGCGCGATCGCGACCATCTGCTGCACGCCGAGACCGAGGTCGCGGAGCGGTCGCCGGACGTCGACGTGAACGCCGTAGCCGGCCAGGATCTCGCGGGCCACGCGGTGCATCCGTCCGAAGTCGATCAATCCCAGGCGGTTGACGGGCTCGTGGCCGAGGAACAGGTTGCGTGCCACGCTGAGCAGCGGCACGAGGTTGATCTCCTGGTAGATCGTGCTGATCCCGGCCGCCTGCGCGTCGAGCGGTCGGTCGAATGCCACCGGCTCGCCCTGGTACCGGATCGACCCCGCATCCGGCTGATGGACCCCGGTCAGAATCTTGATCAGCGTCGACTTGCCGGCGCCGTTCTCGCCGACGAGCGCGTGCACCTCGCCGCCCTGGAGCGCGAGCGAGACGCCGTCGAGCGCCGCGACGCCCGCGAACCGTTTGACGATGTCCTGGACTTCGAGAACGGCAACCGGCGCGGTCATCACCACAGGTCGAGGATCGAGGTTGCCCGCGGCGCGGAGGAGTGCGCCGCGGGCGAGTGAGCCTGGTCGAGTGGGTCGGGTGGGTCAGTACGCGTTCGGCAGCTCGGCCGCCGCGTTCTCGGACGTGTACTCCTTGTCCGAGATGATCGTCTTCTGGGGCACGCCCGCGCCGTTGTAGAAGTCGTCGAGGGCCTTGAATGCGAGCGGCCCGAACCGGGGATTCGACTCGATGACACCGCTGATCCATCCATCGACGATGCCCTGGACCGCGCCCTTGGTACCGTCGATCGTCAGGATCTTCACGTCCCCGGCCTGCTTGCCGGCGTCCTTGAGCGCGGCAACCGCACCGAGCGCCATCTCGTCGTTGTGCGCGTAGATGCAGTTGATCTCGGGGTTCGCCTGGATGAGCTGTGCCGTGACGGTCTGGCCCTTCGCCCGCTCGTAGTCCGCGGCCTGCTTGGCGATGACCTTCATCTTCGAGCCCTTCGCAGCCATCTGCTCCTCGAAGCCCTGCTGACGGTCGTTCGTCACGTTGACACCCGCGGCCCCGAGCAGCACCGCCAGGTTGCAGCTGTCACCGCTCGCCTTGCTGAGGGCGTCGAACGCGCGCCGGCCCTGTTCGACGAAGTCCGATCCGACCCAGCCGATGTAGTCCGTGCACGCCGTCTTCGTCGTGAGGAAGCGGTCGATCGTCATGATCGGGACCTGCTTCTCCTTGGCGTAATCGAGCGCGGGGTCGAGTCCTTCGGAGTTGAGCGGGGAGATGATCAGGACCTGTGCGCCCTGGTCGATCATGCCCTTGATGTCCGAGATCTCCTTGTTCAGGTCCGACTCGGCGTTCGTCGTCAGCAGCTTGATCCCGAGGCGCGCGGCCTCGTCCTTGATCGACTGCGTCTCGGCGATGCGGAACGGGTTCGCCTCCTTCTCGGACTGGGCAAAGCCGACGGTCGCTGCCTTGAGGTCGAGCTTCGGCACGCCGCCGTTGTACGACCCGAATTTGCATGCGTCTCCCGGCGCCGCCGTCTGCACGACCTGGGCGCCGCCCGAACCCGCGGGCTGCCCGCTCGCGCCAGGGGCGGCGCTTGCGCAGCCGGCGAGCGCCATGGCGATCGCTGCCACCGCCGCCAGCCTCATGATCTCGCTGGGCGAACCCATCCGCATCGTCGATCCTCCTCGACTCCCGCATCTCGCCGCCAACAGGGGTGGACGGGAGTCCGCACCAACGGTCGCATAGCACCAACCGCGATGTCAATTACTGATCGGAACTGATCACTCCCCCGTCACGGCGCTGCGCAGGGGCGATGCGTACGTCGATCCCGATCGCACGCAGGTTCGCGAGCTCCTCGGGGTCAGCCGCATCGTTCGTGATGAGGATGTCCACCGCTTCTGCAGCGACCGTGTTGAACATGGCCTCCCGGCCGATCTTCTCCCCGTCCGCGATCACCACGGCTTCCGCGGCGGCCTCGATCAGCGCCTGGTCCGTCGCGGCGACGAGGAGGTTCGGCGTCGTGAGGCCTCTTGCGGCACTGAAGCCGGTTCCCGACAGGAAGGCCCTGTCGGCGCGCAGCGAACGCAAGGAGCGTTCGGCCGCGGGGCCGACGACGGCATCGATCGACGGGCGAATCGTTCCGCCCGTGAGGACGACCTCCACGTGCGGGGAACGCGCGAACACGGGAGGGATCAGCAGGGACGTCGTCACGACCGTCAGGTCTCGTCTATCGACCAGCAGCCTCGCCAGCGCCAGCGTGGTCGTGCCCGGTCCGAGGATGATCGAGCTGCCGTCGTCCACGAGGGTTGCGGCCAGCTCGGCGATCGCCGCTTTCTCGCGCGCGGCAACCCGTGCCTTCTCGTCGGACGAGGGATCGTGCACGAGATCGGCCGCGATCATCGCGCCGCCCCGCGTCCGCCTGAGCTGGCCCGCGGCTGCCATCAACCTGATGTCGCGACGGACGGTGACTTCCGAGGTACCGAGGGCCTGCGCGAGGTCGTGGGCGGATACCGTCCCGCGCGCTCGCGCGACGTCGAGGATCCGTTGGCGCCGCTCGACGATCAGCATCGGCCCATCCTAGTGGCGGCGCCAGATACGGACAAGATCGATCACGTCCGTGCACTCGCGATCAGCCAACGGTGCGCGACAGTTCGGCCCGATATGCCACCATGTCGCTCCCTCCCCCGGCGTCTCGTGTGGCCTGACGAGGACGACGTACATGACCGACGGTCTGCGGACCTCGCGCCATCGCATGCTCGCCCTTGATCTGGGCGCCGAGAGCGGGCGCGTGGTGGTCGGCCGCTATGACGGCGACCGCCTGTGCGTCGACGAGATCCACCGGTTCGCCAACCGGCCCGTGAACGTCCAAGGCAGGCTCATCTGGGACTTGCCGCGGCTGTACGCCGACACGCTCGCCGGCATCCGCCGCGCGACAGCGGGAGGGGCATTCGTGAGCTGCGGGAGCTGGTCCCTGATCGGGATCGAGACCGACGCGCCGGTCGTCGGGGCCGCCACCCTCGCCGCGGGCCTCACCAACGAGCTCGGCCTCGGGAACCGGATCCTCCTGCGCCGGAGCGTGACCGGGATGTGGCTCCTGCAGGCATGCCGGCAATCGCTGGCACGAGCGGGGGTCGATCTCGACCACGAGGCGCTCGTGCGCCTCGCGGCTGCGAGCCCCGGTCGAACCGCCTTCGTCGATCCTGACGACCGGCGGTTCGTCCGGTCGGTGGGGCTGCCCGACGCGGTGCGCGCGGCGTGCGCCGAGACCGGTCAAGCGTCGCCGGCCACCGTCGGCACCCTCGTCCGCGTCCTTCTCGAGAGCCTCGCGCTCGCACATGCCTCGGCCGTCCGCGAGCTGGAGCAGGTGACGCAGAGGCGGATCTCGCGGATCCACATCGTCGGCGGCGGGTCGCGGATCGAAGTGCTGTGCCAGGCGACCGCGGACGCGTCCGGGCTGCCGGTGGATGCGGGTCCCGCCGAGGCGTCCGCGATCGGCAACCTCCTGAGTCAGGCGATGGCGGCCGATCGGATCAGCAGCCTCCAGGACGGCAGGGAGCTCGTGCGGCGGTCGTTCCGGGTACGGACCTTCGAGCCGTCAGGCGACTGGTCCGAGGCGCGCGAGCGGTTCGCCGCGGTCATGCCGCGCCCTTGGACGAGGCAGCTGTCGATCGATGTCGTGCGGTGACGCCTCGTCGCGAGCGCCCGTCGTCACCCGATGGTCGAGCCCGCGGTCCGTTCGGTTACTGCACGCAGAACTCGTTGCCCTCGGGGTCGTTCATCCGGACCCAGTACTCGCCGAGCTTCTCGATCGCCCCACGCTCGTCGGTCGCGCCGAGGGCCTTGAGCCGCCGGACCTCGGCATCGACCCGCTCGCGCCGTTCCTGCAGCGGGACGTCGTGCCCACCGCCCACGTTGACGTCGAGGTGCAGCCGGTTCTTCGCAACCTTGGGCTCGGGCACCTTCTGGAAGAACACGCGCGGCCGGAGACCGTCCGGATCCTCGAGCGCCCGCGCCTCGTTCCAACGCTCCTCCGGGATGCCCTGCGCCTCCGCCCACGCGTCCCAGTCGTCGAAGCCGGGCGGCGGCGCGGGAAACCGATACCCGATCGCCTCGGCCCAGAACGACGCCTGTGCGGCCGGGTCCGCGCAATCGAAGACGACCTGGAGGGTAGGGCCGGACATGGGACGCTCCTCGTGCATGCGCTGACCCTACCCAGCGCGGGTGTCAGCTGCCGTCATGTATCGAGCGCGTCGGGTCGAGGAGTCGTCAGCGCACCGTAGATCGCACCGAGGAACCGGCTCGGGACGCGGCGCAGGAGCTGCGGTTCGCGGAACCCGGCGTCGACCGCGATGCGCTGCCACGTCCGGAACGAGAACGGGTGGGGAACCCAGGCGTTGCCGCGATCTGCGTCGTACTCCACGACGACGAGTCGGCCACCGGGCGTGAGCCGCGCGGCGATGGACGCGAGGACGGGCCGCAGGTCATCGACGAAATGCAGGCTGTTGGCAGCGAGGACGCCCGCGAACGGCCCTTCGGGCATGTCCATCGTGAAGTCCCCGCGGCGCGTCTCGAGGGTCGTCGCGGGGAAGCGAGCGCTGACGCGCGTGGCGAGCCGGTCGAGCGCGCGTCCGTCACGGTCGACGGCGACAATCGATCCCGACGCCTCGAGCACGTCGGCGAGGGCGAGCGTGAACGCGCCGTCGCCCGCGCCGAGCTCGAGCCAGGATCGGCCCGCGCCGCGCACGCCGTCGCGGACGAGGGCGACGTGATCGTCGTGGTTCACGGGTCGACCGATGGCGGGGAGGGCCGGCCCCACACCGGCCGGGCACCGTCGACGATCGCTACGCGCTCTCGCCCTGGGCGGCGAGCCACTCCTCGTAGTTCGTCTCGTCGACCCCCTTGTCGACGTCGGACTTCGTCAGCAACAGGGGGGCTCGCCCGTCGCGGATCGTCTCCTCGGTGATGATGCACTT
Organism: Candidatus Limnocylindrales bacterium; assembly: GCA_035264305.1. Lineage (GTDB taxonomy): Bacteria > Chloroflexota > Limnocylindria > Limnocylindrales > CSP1-4 > CAIXZV01. The sequence continues at coordinate 10,407 of DATFQL010000137.1, forward strand.
GCGGACGTCGGTCCGTTCCGGGATGTCGAACATCACCTCGAGCAGCGCCTCCTCGACGATCGAGCGCAGCGCGCGGGCGCCAGTCTTGCGGTCGATCGCCACCGCCGCGGCCGCGCGCAGCGCACCGTCGGTGAACACGAGCTCCACCTTGTCGAGCTGGAGGAACTTCTGGAACTGACGCGCGACGGCGTTCTTGGGTTCGACGAGGACGCGCTTCAGGTCCTCGACCGTGAGCGGCGAGAGGGTGACGATGACCGGCAGCCGGCCGATGAACTCCGGGATGAGGCCGAACTTGAGCAGGTCCTCGGGCATCAGGCGCTCGATGATCCGGGCGCGGTCCGCGGCCGATATCGTCCCCTCGGCGCCGAACCCGATCGCGCGCTTCCCGACCCGCTCCTCGACAATCTTCTCGAGGCCGTCGAACGCCCCGCCGCAGATGAACAGCACGTTCGTCGTGTCGATCTGGATGAAGTCCTGGTGGGGGTGCTTGCGCCCACCCTGCGGCGGCACGTTGGCGACGGTCCCCTCGAGGATCTTGAGCAGGGCCTGCTGGACGCCCTCGCCGGACACGTCGCGGGTGATCGAGGGGTTGTCCGCCTTGCGCGCGATCTTGTCGATCTCGTCGATGTAGATGATCCCGCGCTGTGCCCGCGCGACGTCGAAGTCCGCGGCCTGGATCAGGCGCAGCAGGATGTTCTCGACGTCCTCGCCGACGTAGCCTGCTTCTGTCAGCGAGGTCGCGTCGGCGATGCAAAAGGGCACGTCGAGGACGCGCGCGAGCGTCTGCGCGAGGAGCGTCTTCCCGGACCCCGTCGGCCCCACCAGGAGCACGTTCGACTTCTGGAGCTCGACGTCGTCGACGGTGTTGCCGGCGTTGATCCGCTTGTAGTGGTTGTAGACGGCAACCGAGAGGACCTTCTTCGCCTTCTCCTGCGAGATCACGTACTGGTCGAGGTTCTCGCGGATCTGGCGCGGGTTCGGGAGCTTCTGCTGGGCCGGGCGCTGCTTCGGCGCCTCCAGCATCTCCTCCTCGATGATCTCCTGGCACAGGTTGATGCACTCGTCGCAGATGTAGACGCCCTGGCCCGCGATGAGCTTCCGCACCTGCTCCTGGCTCTTGCCGCAGAAGGAGCAGCGGTACGGAACCTTCGTCCCCTTGGAGCCCGTCGTCGTCACCGGCACGTGGTCCCCTGTCCTACCTGTCCGTCGCCGTTCCCGGCAACCCGTCCCCGTCCGCGTCCGGCACGGACGATCCCTCGCCGCCGGTGAGGCCGGCATCGTGCGCCTGCGCGATCAGCGAGTCACCCGGGAGCGTGTAGACGGCGTCGATGATGCCATACCCCTTGGCCTCGTCGGGAGACATGAACTTGTCCCGGTTCGTGTCCTGGTCGACCTTCTCATACGGCTGGCCCGTATGGGTCGCCAGGATCTCCGTGTTGCGCTTGACCAGGTACTCCCACTCCTTCATCTGGATCACGGCGTCCGGGGCGTTGCCGCGGAATCCGCCGGAGCCCTGGTGGATCATGATCCGGCTGTTCGGGAGCGCGTAGCGCTTGCCGGGAGCGCCCGCCGCGAGGAGCACCGCGGCCATCGATGCCGCCATCCCGATGCAGATCGTGCTCACCGGAGCCCGCAGGTACTGCATCGTGTCGTAGATCGCGAGCCCGCTGTTCACCACGCCCCCGGGCGAGTTGATGTACAGGCTGATGTCCTTCTCGGGGTCCTCTGACTCGAGGAACAGCAGCTGGGCGATGATCAGGTTCGCGAGATGGTCCTCGATCGCGTCGCCCAGGAAGATGATCCGCTCCCGCAGCAGCCGCGAGTAGATGTCGTACGCGCGCTCACCGCGGCTGGTGGATTCGATGACCATCGGGACGAGCATCTGGGATCTCCGCTGCGTTCGACCGGCACGCGATGCGTCCGGGTGCGTGGGACGAGGGTGAGGGGGATCAGCGCGACGAGCGCGCCGTGCCGCCCTTGGCGGGTGCCTCGATCGCGTCCCCGTCCTCGGCACCGCCGTGGTCGTGATCGTGGTCGTGATCGTGATCGTGGTCGTGGCCGTGGTCGTGGCCGTGGATGACGTCCGGGATGGCACCGGGATCGGTGGCGCCGATGGACGCCGCGGCTTCCGCTCCCGCTGCGTCGACGGCCGACGGGGCGTCGTCCTCGAGGTGCGGGAGCGGCGGATGCTCGGGATGTGCGGCCAACCAGCGGTCGACGAGGGTCTCGACGACCCGGGTCCGCCGCAGCGTGCTCGCGATGAAGTTCCGGCCCCGCTCGGACTCGAAGTACCGCACGGTCTTCTGGTCCTGGTAGCGCTGGCGGGCGAGCTCGATCTGCGCCTCGATGTCGCGCTCCGGAACCTCGATCCCCTCGACCTCGCCGATCTTCGACAGCACGAGGAGCACCTTCGTCCGCTGCTCCGCGCGGGGACGGAACTCGGCGTGCAGGTCGGCCTCGCTCTGGCCGGTCGCCTTGAGGTACGCCTCCTCGCCGATCCCCTGTCGCGCGATGCTCGTCCGGAACTCGTCGTGCATCACCTCGACCTCCTGGTCGATCAGCACGTCCGGCAGATCAATCGTGGCGTTGGCCACGGCGTACTCGATGATCTTGTCGCTGAACTCGTGGCGGGCGCGGTCGAGCGCGTTCCGCGCGAGCCGCTCACGGACGTCGGCCTTGAGGGCGGCGAGGTCCGCGTAGTCGCCCATCGACTGGGCGAAGGCGTCGTCCGCGTCGGGGAGGATCTTCTCGCGGAGCTCCTTGAGATCGACCTTGAAGTGTGCGACCTGTCCGGCGAGCGTCGGCTCGGGGTAGTCCTCCGGGAACGTGATGTCGAACTCGGTCTCGTCGCCGGGCCTGAGGCCGACGATGTTCGCCTCGAAGCCCGGGATGAGCCGGTCCTCGCCGAGGATCAGCGGCATCCGGTCGGACTGGCCGCCCTCGAACGCCATCCCGTCCTGCGTCCCGGTGAACCCGATGACCGCCCAATCGCCGTTCTGCGCCGCGCGGTCCTCGACGGCCGCGAGCTGCGCGTTCTGGTCGCGAAGCTCATCGACGACCTTGTCGACCTTTGCGTCGTCGATCGTCTCGATCTCGGGGGCGAAGTTGAAGTTTGCGTAGTCGCCGAGCTCGACCTGCGGACGGACCTGGACCGTAGCCTTGAAGCGAAGGGGCTTCCCCTCCTCGGCGTCGACGATCTCGACGTCGGCGTTCGTCAGCGGCACGATCCCCTGCTCGAGGATCGCTTCCCGGTACGCGTCCTGGACGAGATGATCGACGGCCTCGTCGACGATCGCGTTCGGGCCAAGGACCCGCTCCAGGATGGGGCGGGGCGCCTTGCCGGGCCGGAAGCCTGCGACCCGGGTCCGCCGGGACAGGCGGCCGACGGCGTCGCGCACAGCCCGGTCGAAGCGGTCGGCGGGGACCTCGATGTCGAGAAGGATCGAGCTCTTGGGAGCGGGGCTGGCGGTCACGTGCATCGCCCGGCGAGTATAGGGTGGGTCGCCGGTGCGGGGCCGCGGAACGTCCGCGACGGCGGCGCGGTCAGGCGTGGTAGGCGAGGTCGGGGTCGAACCGACACGCCCCTCACGGGGCACCGGCTCCTAAGGCCGGCGCGTCTGCCATTCCGCCACTCGCCCGTGGGATGGGCCGCAGTCTAGCGCGCGCCGCCGGTGCCACCGGTTGCTCACGGCGTGGGCGGTTCGTGGCGCACCGGGGATGGACCGCCCACCAGGCGGACACGGCGCCGACCGCGCCTCCCCCGCTTCCCCCCGTCGGCCCGTCGGTTTAGGGCGTCTCGGTCGCGCCCGGAGCGTCGGCCGGGGGCTCGACGACCGCGGGATCGACGGCCGCGCCATCCGCCTTCGCGCGGGCGCGGACCTTCGCGAGCTGCTCCTCGAACTGCGCCGTGTCGGTCGAGAACAGCTGGTCGATCAGCTGCTTGCCGTAGCGCTGGACGAGCGGCCTGATGAGCGCCGAAAGCAGGATGGCCCCAACCGCGCCCAGGTCGCGCTCCCGGCGCTGGGGCGCGGTCTGCTCGAGGTACGAGGAGAACTCCCGCTCGAGCGTGCCGCGGACCTTGTCGCCGTCGTCGCCCAGCTTCCCGAGCGCCTTGTCGATCTCCTTCGGCAGCATCGACTTCGGGAGCGGCTCAGTGGGGCCGAGGACGACCCGCTTCGCGCGTCGGAACACCTTCTGCGGCCCGCCGACGAGCAGGAACCCGGCGCCTGCCGCGACGCCCGCAGCCCTGCCTGGGTTGCGTCGCACCTTGGCCGGCACGTCGACCGCCGTTCGCGCGGAGGCCTCGAGGCGCTCGAGCTCGTCGCCCAGCGCCTCGCGGGCCGCTAGGACCTGGGCCCGCGCGGTATCCGAGCCTTCGCCCACTCGATCGTCTCCTTCGTCATGTCGATGCTCGACTGCGGATAGAACCGCTGCTTGAGCGCCTCGGTATCGATGCCCCGCGAGGCCACGTCCGCGAGCATCAGCGCGATCGAGAGCCCGAGGAACAGCGCGATGCCGATCGCGATGGCCACATGCCAGCTGAACGTGATCGCGCTGAACGCGCCGACGGCACCACCCACGACGAACCCGCCGATCAGCCCCGCAACCGCGCCGCTCGCGCCGCCGCCCCCGCGCGCGCCGATCACGAGGCCGACGATGGCGCACACCCCGCCGACCAGGAGCAACCCCACGATCATCGGCCTCGAGCCCTCGTTCTCGGCGAGCCGCACGGCCCCGCCGATCAGCGCCCCGAAGATCGCGCCGAGGACCGCGCCGCCGATCAGCCCGCTCAGCGTTGCAGCGCCCGTCCCGCGACGCGCCCCGGCGAGCAGGCCGAGCAGGCCGCCGACGACCGCGCCGATCCCGGTGCCGGCCACGAGCGCGGCCACGCCGGGATCGACCCCCGCGCCGAACTGCTCGGAGATGAGGGTGTACAGCTGGTTGGGGGCGTTGGTGCCGAACAGGATCGCGACGAGCGTGCCCGCGAGGAACGCGAGCCCGACCGACCGTCCCACGCGGCCCGCACCGAGCACGGTGAGCACACCGGCGGTCGCCACGAGCAGGAGCGCCTCGGTGCCGAGGAGGACGCCCCAGCCGAGAGACCCGAACAGCCACTCCCCGAGGAACAGCATCGTCCCGATCGGGACGAGGAACGCGACCAGGAGGAGGGCGACGAAGGCGATGCCGACGCCCGCCGCGACGAGCTGGATCTCCCCGCCGATCTCCGACGCTTCTGCCCTGGCGAGGTCGAGGTGGGCACGGACGAGGGTGACGACCGCGTCCTTCGTCGCACCGAGCTGCCGCTTCAGGCCGCGGGGACGCGGCGGCGGCGGTGGCGTGGATCCGGCGACCGCGTCACCCGGTTCGGGTGCCCCCGAGGGTCGCGCGACGGCGTCGGAACCGAGCGGTCCGCGCGCCGAGCCGGGTTCGGACATGGGACGCGCGTCGTCGGGTGTCGGGCCGTCGGGATCCAGCGGACGTCCTCCGGAGAAGGGTTGGGCAGTCGTCGGGGGACCACGGCGATCATAGCAGCGGGGATTCGTGCGGCCGGCTGTCGTGAGGGGCGGCGGATGTCGCAGGCGCCTGACGGCGCGGCTGCCGCGGAGCGCGGATCGGAGCTCGGGCGGCTACCGGCGCGCCGCGCGCTGCAGGGCAGCGAGGTCCTGGATGACGATCTTGTCGCGGTCCATCCGGATCAGCCCGTCGTCCACGAAGAACCCGAGCAGCTTGTTGACGCTCTGGCGGGTGCTGCCGACCATGGCCGCGAGCTCGCCCTGGGTGATGGGGCCGTCGAGCCGGATCTCCCCTCCGTGGGCCGGAAGGCCCTGCTCCTCGGCGAGGCGTGCGAGGCGCGCCGCGAGGCGACCCGCGATGTCCAGGAAGTGCAGCTCCTCGACATGGTTCGTCAGCCGCCGCAGCTCGTGGGCGAGCTCGGCGAGCACGTGGTCGCGGATCGCCGGCACGTCGTTGACGAGCTGCCGGAACCGCTCGCGCGGCAGGATCAGGGTCTCCGTCGCCTCGACCGCCGTGGCCGACGCCGAGCGAGGGGCGCCGTCAAGGAGCGCGAGCGACCCGAAGAACTCGCCGGGTCGCAGGGTGGCGAGGATCGCCTCGACACCGGTCTCCGACGGGCTCGAGATCTTGACCCGGCCGTTGAGGATGATGTGCAGCGCGTCGCCCGGGTCGCCCTGGTGGAAGATCACCTCGCCGCGCCGGTAGCGGCGGGTCCGGACGCTGGACAGGACCAGCGCGAGCTCGTCCGGCTCGAGGTCCCTGAACAGCGGGACGGACTCGAGCGCGGCACGCAGCGTGTCGGGGTCGGCCGGCGGTCGCGTCTGGCTCACGGGCGCAGATCGTACGTCGAGCCGATGGCCTCCGGCGACCGCCGCGCGCGCGGGACCGGGAACCGGACGCATGGCACGCGGGGCTAGGTGATCGACAGCACCGGTGTCTGCGAGCTCGCGGCGCGGACGCTCATGCGCGCCGCGACGAGGCCGGCGACCGCGTCGAGCGCGACGGCGGCGGGCCCGGGCTCGCGCTGCGCGACGGCCGGGATGCCGACATCCCCGCCCTGGCGGACCGTGACATCGAGCGGCACCTTGCCCAGGAACTCGAGGCCATGCTCCTGCGCGAATCGCTCACCGCCGCCGCGCCCGAAGATCTCGGTCGCCTCGCCGCAGTGCGGGCACACGAATGCGCTCATGTTCTCGACCAGCCCGATCACCGGGACGTTGAGCCGCTTGAGCATCGCGAGGGCCTTCGATACGTCGGCCAGCGCGACGTCCTGCGGCGTCGTCACGAGCACCGTGCCGCTGATCGGCACCGCCTGGGCGAGGGTCAGCTGCGCATCTGACGTGCCGGGCGGCAGGTCGATCACGAGATAGTCGAGCTCGCCCCAGTCGACGTCCCGGAGGAACTGCTGGATCGCGCCACCGATGAGCGGACCCCGCCACACGATCGGCTGGCCCTCGGGGACGAAGAACTGGATCGAGATCGCCTTCACGCCGTGACGCTCGAGCGGGATGATCTTGTTCTCCGGGCTCGCCGTGGGCTGCCCGTCGAGGCCGAGCATCATCGGGATGTTGGGGCCGGTGATGTCGGCGTCGAGCAACCCGACCGATGCGCCCGACTTCGCGAGCGACACCGCAAGGTTGACGCTCACGGTGCTCTTGCCGACGCCGCCCTTGCCCGAGGCGACGGCAATCACGTTCTTCACGCCGGGCACGAGCTGCTCCGCCGCACGCGGCGCGGCCCGGCGGACGGTTGCGCCCCACGTGATCTCGATCCCCGCAACGCCGACGGGCGTGAGCGCCCGGCGCACCTCGGCCTCGATCTGGTCCTTCAGCGGACAGGCCGGCGTCGTGAGCTCGATGGTGAATGCGACGTCCGGGCCGGTCAGCACGAGGTCGCGGATCATGTTGCGGGTGACCAGGTCGCCGCCGAGCTCGGGCTCCTGGACTGTGCGGAGGGCGTCGAAGACGGCGGCCTCGGTGACGGCGCTCATCGGGATCGGTCTGGCTCCTGTGCGGACGGGGCCCGGGCGAATAACGACGCGCCGGACGTCGATATCCTACCCGTGCCCCCGGAGGCGTGCGCCGACCGCTTCGGGGCGTGCCGCCGGGGTGCGCAGCGGACTGCGAAGTCTTCGCACGGGACGCCGTGCCCGTGCGAGATTCGTCGTCAAATCGAGGACATCCTGTCCAAGTCGTGCATTTGACACCCGAAACCGGCCGCGCCTATCGTTCGTCGCCGGAACGAGGCCACGTGTGCGTCCGCGCAGGCGGGTGGGGAGCCCTGTGCACGACCGCCGTCGTTCCGTCTCACACCGAGGAGCCGCTCGTACTCGTGCATGACGTCGACGTCCGGCTGGTCCAGGTCTCGAAGGCGTTCGGCGACGTCTACGCGGTCGACCACATCGACCTCGACGTGGTCGACGGCGAGTTCTTCAGCCTTCTCGGGCCTTCGGGGTGCGGCAAGACGACGACCCTCCGGATGATCGGCGGGTTCGAGCAGCCCACGTCCGGGCGCATCGAGCTCCAGGGCGAGGACGTGACCTGGCTCCCGCCCTACCGGCGTCACGTCAACACCGTGTTCCAGAACTACGCGCTGTTCCCGCACCTCACGATCTACGAGAACGTCGCGTTCGGGCTCCGGCGGGCCAAGGTCAAGAACTCCGAGATCAAGTCGCGGGTCACGGACATGCTCAGGCTCGTGGAGCTGCCCGGCTTCGAGCAGCGCAAGCCGACGCAGATCTCGGGCGGGCAGGCGCAGCGCGTCGCACTCGCGCGCGCGCTCATCAACCGCCCCGCCGTCCTGCTCCTCGACGAGCCGCTGGGCGCCCTCGACCTCAAGCTGCGCAAGCAGATGCAGGTGGAGCTCAAGCGGATCCAGCAGGAGGTGGGGATCACGTTCATCTACGTGACCCACGACCAGGAGGAGGCGATGACGATGTCCGATCGCATCGCCGTGATGAACGCCGGCCGGTACGAGCAGCTGGGCGATCCGGAGACGCTGTACGAGCACCCCGCGACGAGGTTCACCGCCGCGTTCCTCGGCGTGAGCAACCTGCTCGGCGGCGAGTGCCAGGGAACGGCCGACGGCGTGGGCGTCATCCAGCTCGGCGACGGCACCGTGGTCCGTGCACCCGCCGATGCGGTCTATGGCCGCACCACGGTCGACGTCGGCGTCCGCCCCGAGAAGATCCGGTTGCACCGGAACGACGCGGACACACCCACCGGGCACAACCACCTCGAGGGCGTCGTCGCAGATGCGTCGTACCTTGGCGTGAGCACCCAGTACATCGTCGAGACCCGCGGGGGCGCGAGGGTCACCGTGTACGAGCAGAACATCGAGCGGACCACCAAGGAGGAGCTGTGGTCGCGGGGAGACCAGGTCCATCTGACCTGGATCCCGGACCACACGTTCGTGGTCGAGGCCGACGCCCCCGTGGCCGTCGGCTCGGCCGCAGAGTGAGGAGCACAATGAGCAACGATCTGGTCGCCCCCGTCTCACGGCGCGCCGTGCTCAAGGGCGCCGCCCTTGGCGGTGTCGCGACGTTCATCGCCGCCTGCACGGGTGCCCGGTCCAGCGCGGCGCCGAGCGCGTCGGCATCGGCCGCGGCCCCCTCGGAGGCCGTCGCATCGGCGTCACCGGCGGAGCCGACCCCGCAGCCGTCCCCGACCGGCCCGCTGATGTTCGCGAACTGGCCGGCGTACATCGACCTCGCCGGCCAGGCGGCCGAGGACGAGGTGTACTCGCCGGGCTCCTCGCCGTCGCTCGAGGACTTCCAGAAGAAGTACGGGGTCGAGGTCAACTACCAGGAGAAGATCGGCGACAACGCCGCGTTCGTGGAGACGATCAAGCCCGCCCTGGTCGGCGGTCTGGCGACCGGGTGGGACCTGATCGTCCTGACTGACTGGATGGCGTCGCAGATCGTGACCAGCGGCTGGGCCGAGAAGATCGAGCAGGGCAACGTCCCCAACGCGGTTGCGAACGTCGACGACAGCCTCAAGAACTATCCCTGGGATCCCACCATGGACTACCACTACCCGTGGCAGTCGGGCATGACGGGTGTCGGCTACAACGCCAAGACGCTTGCGGACAACGACATCGCCGAGCCCACGAAGATCGCCGACCTGTGGAACGTCCCCGCCGACAAGGTGACGTTCCTCACCGAGGCGCGGGACACATTCGGCCTGGGGCTGCTCAAGCTCGGCATCGACCCCAACCCGGAGACCGTCACCGACGACGATCTCCAGAAGGTCGCGGACGACATGCAGCCCCTCGTCGACAACGGGCTCCGCTTCACCGGCAACGAGTACCTCCAGGACTTCGCGCAGAAGAAGGTCTGGGCGGCGTTCGTGTGGTCGGGCGACCTGGCGTCGTCGGGCGGCGAGGACGACAAGTTCATCGTCCCCGAGGAAGGCGTCCTCATCTGGACGGACAACATGCTCATCCCCAAGGGGGCGGAGCACAAGTACACGGCCGAGCTGATGATCGACTTCGTGTACGACCCCAAGGTCGCGGCCCAGATCGCGAACTACGTCTACTACGTGTCGCCGGTCAAGGGTTCCGCCGAGGAGATCAAGGCGCTGGACCCCGAGGCCGCGACCAATCCGCTGCTGTTTCCCGACGCGGCGACCACCGCCAAGTTCCACAGCTTCCAGGCGCTCAGCGAGGAGCAGGAGACGAAGCTCAACGAACTGTTCGCGAACCTGTCGGGGACGTAGAACCCCGCGACCGACGACGGCGACGCCGAGATGACCGCAGCATCGACCACCGCGCCCGCCGGAGGCCCGGGCCTCCGGCGGCGGTTCGGCAGGGTCGTGCCGTGGCTCCTGCTCGCTCCGGGTCTGTTGTGGCTGCTCATCTTCTACGTCCTGCCGGTCATCCAGATGTTCACGTACTCGATCTCGACCGGATCGCTCGAGGACGGCTTCGTGCTGACGATGAGTCCGGACGCGTACATCGAGGGGCTGTCCAGGTTCGGCAAGCAGTTCGTCAACTCGATCCTGTACGGCGGCCTCGCGACCCTGTTCACGTTCGCGATCGGGTTTCCGGTGGCGTACGCGATCGCGTTCCGGGGCGGCCGCTACAAGAACCTGATCCTGTTCCTGGTCATCGCGCCGTTCTTCACCAGCTTCCTCATCAGGACGATCAGCTGGAAGATCCTGCTCGGTGACGAGGGGCCGCTGCTGGGCCCGCTGAA
>DATFQL010000138.1:0-6871 GCA_035264305.1 Candidatus Limnocylindrales bacterium
GCCGTCGCGCCGGGCTTCACGCTCACCGACATGACCGCCGACGTCGCGGACAGCGAGCTGGGGCGGCAACGGCTCGCGGAGATGCCGCTCGGACGGTTCGGCAGGGCGGACGAGGTGGCGGACGCCGTGCTCTTCCTGCTCGCCGACGCGTCGAGCCTGTTCACGGGCCAGACGCTCAACCCCAATGCCGGCGGGTACATGCCGTGAAGGGGGTCGTCAGCGTCCGCGAGGCGGTCGGGCGCGTCGGCGACGGGGCGACCGTCGTCATCGGGGGGTCGGGGGCGGGACACGCCGTCCCGCAGCGGTTCATCGACGAGCTCGCCGCGGTGTACGAGGCCGAGGGCCGTCCGCGCGACCTCACGACCGTCCGGATCGTCGGCATCGGCGACTTCGCCGACCGCGGCTTCTCGCAGCTCGGGCTGAAGGGGCTTGCCCGGCGGACGATCGGCAGCAACATCGGCAACGAGCCGCGCCTGGGCGCGCTCGTCGAGGCGAACGAGCTCGAGTCGTACTCGTTCCCCCAGGGCGTCCTGAGCCAGCTGATGCGCGAGATCGCGGCCGGCCGCCCCGGGCTCGTCACGCGGGTGGGGCTCGGCACGTACGTCGACCCGCGCCAGACCGGCGGCAGGCAGAACGCGCGGACGACCGAGGACCTGGTCGAGGTCATCACGCTGCGCGGCGAGGAGTTCCTCCTGTTCCACGCGTTCCCGATCGACGTGGGCGTGATCCGCGGCACGACCGCGGACGACGCCGGCAACATCACGATGGAGGGCGAGGCCGTCCAGGGCGAGATGCTCGCGATGGCGATGGCGGCCAGGAACAGCGGCGGCATCACGATCGCGCAGGTGAAGCGGCTCGCGCCCCGCGGCAGCCTCCCGCTGCGCGACGTGAAGGTTCCCGGCGCGCTCGTCGACTACGTGTTCGTCGATCCCGACCAGTGGCAGACGTACGTGACCCGGGACTCGCCGTACTACGCGGGAGCGCTCCGACGGCCCGTGACGCCAGAACCGCCGCTCCCGCTCGACGTGCGCAAGATCATCGCCCGCCGCTCGCTGCTCGAGTTCCCGCCGGGCGCGATCTGCAACCTCGGCTTCGGCATCAGCCAGCTCATCGGGCGCGTGGCCTGGGAGGAGGGCATCACGGACCAGCTCGTGCTCACCGTCGAGCAGGGCATCTTCGGCGGCGTCCCGGTGGCGGGGAACGAGGGCGGCGCGGGCTTCAACTACCAGGCGATGATCGACCAGCCGTACATGTTCGACTTTTACGACGGCGGCGGGCTGGATGTCGCGAGCCTCTCGTTCGCGGAGGTCGACGCGCAGGGCAACGTCAACGTGCACGCGTTCGAGGGCCGGGTCCGTGGCCCCGGCGGCTTCCCCAACATCAGCGCGCGGACGCCCCGGATCAACTTCGTCGGGACGCTCACCGCGCAGGGTCTCGAGCTCGACATCGACGCCGACGGCGTCCGGGTGGGCTCCGAGGGCGCGTTGCCGAAGTTCGTCCCCGAGGTGCGGCAGATCTCGTTCAGCGGCACGCTCGCCCGCCAGCGCGGGCAGCAGGTCCGGTACATCACCGACCGCGCCGTGTTCGAGCTCGCGGACGACGGCCTCGTGCTGATCGAGGTCGCGCCTGGCATCGACGTGGAGCGTGACGTGCTGGGACAGATGGGCTTCCGGCCACGGGTCGCCGAGCAGCTCGGCACCACGGACGCACGGGTCTACGCCCCGGGCGCGATGGGGCTCGGCGTGGACTTCGGCTCGTGACGGGTCTCGTCGAGCTCGACCTGGGGCTCGGGCAGGTGGCACGGCTCACGCTCGTGAACCCGCCGCTCAACCTCGTGACGCGCCAGCTCCTCGACGCGCTCAACGATGCGTTGGCGCTCCTCGAGGCCGCGTCGCCCGGTGATGTCCGCGCCGTCGTCGTCACCGGGAGCGGCGAGCGTGCCTTCTCAGCCGGGTCGCATGTCGGCGAGTTCGAGGCGCAGCGGGGGCCGGGCGGCGAGGAGCGGCTGGCACTCGAGGAACGGACGGCGAGCCGGCTGGCCGCGCTGCCGATGCCGACCATCGCGGCGATCGAGGGGAACGCGCTCGGCGGCGGGCTCGAGATGGCCCTGGCATGCGACCTGCGGATCGCATCCGAGCGCGCGAAGCTCGGCCTGCCCGAGGTCCGGCTCGCCGTGATCCCGGGTGCGGGCGGCACGCAACGGCTCCCGCGCATCGTCGGCCTCGCGCGGGCGAAGGAGCTGATCCTCACCGGCCGCGCGCTCGATGCGCCGGACGCCGCGCGGATCGGACTCGTCCACGAGGTCGTGCCGGCCGGCGAGGCGGTCAGCCGCGCGGTCGCCATCGGCGAGGAGATCGCGGCGCGCGGCCCGGTCGCGGTCCGCGAGGCGAAGCGGCTGCTCGACGCCGCGCTCGACGTGCCGCTCCAGGACGGCCTGGCGGCCGAGCTCGAGGCGAGCGTCCGCGTGTTCGCGACCGACGACCTGCTCGAGGGCGCGGCGTCCTTCTTTGCGAAGCGCGATCCCCAATACCACGGCCGGTGAGGCCGACCGACCGGCCCTCGAGGCCGACCACCAGCGAGGTGCGAACCCTATGACCGACGTCGGGCGCTTCGGAGTCTTCCTTCCCTCCTACATCTGGGAGGGAGACGGCGCCGAGCGCGCGCGCGGCATCAAGGCGTTCGCGCGGCGGGTCGAGGAGCTCGGCTTCGACAGCCTGTTCATCACCGACCACCTGCTCGCGGCGCGGCGGTTCTACTCGGTCAACTGGCTCGAGCCGCTGACGACGCTCGCGGTCGCCGCGGGCGCGACCGAGCGGGTGCGGCTCGGGACGTCGATCCTGATCATGCCGCTGCGCAACCCCGTGATCCTCGCGAAGGAGCTCGCGACGCTCCAGTTCCTGTCCGACAACCGCGTCATCCTCGGCGCGGGCGTGGGCTGGAACGACGCCGAGTACGAGGCGGTCGGCGTCCACAAGTCGGAGCGCGGCAGGCGCACCGACGAGATGCTCGACATCATGATGCCGCTGCTCGAGGGCGAGCGGGTCACGTACGACGGCCGGTTCTACTCGGTGGACGACGTGTTCATCGAGCCCCGGACGGCGCAACGGCCGCTGCTCTGGATCGGCGGCGGCTCGCAGCTCGCCGACCCGAAGTCGCCCGACGTGCCGAAGTTCGTCGAGTCCGTCAAGGCGCGGACCGTCAAGGCCGACGGCTGGATCCCGCGCCCCACGTGCCCGCCGCAGGACATCGCCCGAGACTGGCAGGAGCTCCAGGCCGCGATGCGCGAGGCCGACCGCGACCCGTCGGACTGCCTCGTCGCGCACGAGAACTTCCTCCACCTCGTGCTCACGGACGACCCCGCCAAGGCGCGCGAGGAGCAGCACCGGGCGTTCCTCAAGGTCATGTCGAACGAGCGCGGACCGGCATACCTCGAGTCCGTCTACCTGTTCGGGACGCCCGAGGAGATCGTCGCCTCGCTGCAGGCGCGGGTGGATGCCGGGGTCGAGTACTTCTTCCTCCACACGATGACGCCGGATCCCGATCAGCTGCAGCTGTGGGTGGACGAGATCATCCCCGGCGTCGTGTTCCCGGCGACGGCCGGGCCCGTCCGTCGGCCGCCGACGCCGTGGCGTCGATGACCCGCCTCGTCACGCTGCTCGGGAAGCCGCTCCGGCGGCGCCATTCGCAGGTGATGCACGACGCCGCGTTCGCGGCGGCGGGGATCGACGCCCGCTACGAGCTCCAGGAGCTCGAGGCCGACGAGGTGGAGGCGGCGGTCTCGGCCGCGCGAGGCGACGAGTGGCTGGGCCTCGGCGTGACCGCGCCGTACAAGCGCGTCGTGGCCGGGCTGTGTGACGTCGTCGAAGGCGAGGCGTCGGCGATCGGCGCAGTGAACAACGTGACGAAGGACGGCGATGGCCGGCTCGTGGGCTTCAACAGCGACGCGCCCGGGTTTCGGGCTGGCGTGGAGCGGGCGATGGACCGGACGCTGGCGGGCACGGCGGTCGTCGTCGCGGGCGCGGGCGGCGCGGCGCATGCGGTCGTCTACGCCTGCCTCGCGGCGGGGGCACGCTCGGTGACCGTCGGCAACCGCACCGCCGCGGCCGCGGACACCATCGCCACGCGGTTCTCGGGCGTCGGCATGGGATCGACACGTGGCGTCGTCCTCGGCGGCGCGGGGTTCCTCGACGCGCTCGTCGAGGCCGACCTCGCCGTGAACGCGACAACCGTCGGCATGGTCGATGCGGGCGCGACGATCGACGTGTCGCTGCTCCGCGACGCCGCGACGGTGTTCGACCTCGTCTACGTCCCGGCCGAGACGCCACTGCTCGCCGAGGCCCGGGCGCGCGGGCTCCGGGCCGCGAACGGGGCCGAGATGCTGATCGCCCAGGCGGCGATCGCGTTCGAGCGCTGGACGGGGATCGCGGGCATGGACGGCGTGATGCGCGACGCCGTCGCGCCGCTGCTCGCCGATCCCGCGGCGAGCGCCTGAGCGTGCGCCTCGCGACGATCACCGAGGGCCGCGGACTCGTCGCGGCGGTCGTCGAGGGCGATCGCGTGCTGCCGATCGAGCTGCCGGACGGCGCGCGTCCGGGGATTCGAACGCTCGCCGGCGATGCCAGGCTCCTCGACGCCGTCGGAGCGTGGGCCGGCGGCCGCCCGGCGGCGGACTGGCGGTCGCTGGGCTCGTGCGCCCTGGGCGCGGCCATCCCCGATCCCGGCGCGATCTACACCGTCGGCCTCAACTACGGCACGCCAGGCGAGCCGGCCCAGAGCGGTCCGGACCGGCCGCTGATCTACGGCAAGGCCACGTCTTCGGTGGCGGGGCATGGCGCGCACCTCGCCTGGGACCGCTCGCTGACCGGGAACGTCGATGCCGAGGTCGAGCTGGGGATCGTGATCGGTGTGTCGGCCTCGAACGTGGCGCCCGGCGACGCCCTCCGCCACGTCTTCGGGTGGACCGTCATCAACGACGTCTCGTCGCGCGACCCGTGGCTCGACGGCGACCAGTGGCTCATCGGGAAGTCGATGCCCGGGTTCTGCCCGGTGGGGCCGTGGGTCGTGACCGCCGACGAGCTCGACGTGACGGACGTCGCGCTCGGCTGCACGATCAACGGCGAGCCGATCCAGGACGGGCGCACCTCGTCGATGCGATTCGGCGTGGCGCAGATCGTCTCCTACCTCAGCCGCCATCTCGTCCTGCGCCCGGGTGACCTCATCGCAAGCGGCACGCCGGGCCGCCTGATGACGCCTCCGGGACCCGACCGCCGGCTCGGTCCCGGTGACCGCGTCGCGTGCTGGATCGAAGGCATCGGCGAGCTCACGACCACGATCGGAACCTACGAGGAGCATGCCTGATGAAGCCGCCGACGGTCTTCCTGGGGGAGATGACGAGCCCCGAGGTCGAGGCCTTTCTCGCCGAGCACGACACGGTCATCGTGCCGGTCGGCTCGACCGAGCAGCACGGGCCGCACGGGCCGCTGCTCACCGATGCCCTCGTGCCCACGGAGGTCGCGCGCCGGACGGCGCCCCGGATCGAGGCCGTCGTCGCGCCGACCGTCAACTACTCGCTCTCCTACCCGCACGCCGGGTTCAAGGGGCTCGTCCACATCCGCATCCCGACGTTCATGGCCCTCATCGAGGACCTGTGTGTCGCGCTCACGTCGGTCGGCTTCCGGCGCGTCGTGTTCCTCAACGGCCACTACGACAACACCTACGCGATCGCCTATGCCTGCGCGAACGCCGCGGAACGGCTGCCCGCCGACGCCCGCTGCTTCCCGGTCAACTACTGGGACGGCATGACGCCGGCCGAGGCGGCCGAGTTCTTCGACCCCGAGAACGGCCTCCACGCGAACAAGGGCGAGACGTCGGCGATCCTCGCCATCAACCCGGACCTCGTCGACATGGACAAGGCGAACCGCGAGTTCCCCCCGTTCCCCGAGACCGAGAGCGGGGCGGCGGTGCACACCGCGTTCTTCTTCTCGTCACCCGGCTCGGTCTATCGCGCGACCGAGTCCGGGACGTGGGGAGACGCCCGCGAGTCGTCCGCCGAGTTCGGCGAGCGCTACCTGGAGGTCGTCACGAACGCCACGGTCCGCCTCATCGAGGACATCGAGCGCACGCACGAGGCGATGCCCGGCCGCTGAGGCTGTTCGCCGCTCAGGAGCGGCGTGTCTCCCCGGTTCATCCACGGCGCGGCGCGCTGCCTGCCCACTGCTTCGGCGCCCGGCACCGAGTCAAAGGACGACTCTTCGGCACGCTCGGGATCGCGCGCCCGCCCGCGCTCCGGCGGACCCACCGAGTCAAAGGACGACTCTTCGGCACCCCGGGGATCGCGTACGGGCCGGGGCGAAACCAGTTTTCGTGTCAGGCAGTCGCGAAGCGGCGAAAGTGGCGGAAGCTCGGTCCTGGGCGGGCGCGCCGAGCGGCCCGGCCGCGGCGAGCAATCGTTCCTTGACTGGCTGGCAGAGACGCGACCCGACGAGGTGAGCCGGCGGTCGGCCCTCCTGGCAAGGCTCGCATCCGAGTCACGCGCCGCTGAGCGCGAGCGGCTACGAGTGGCGGTCAGCGGGTGCCCCGGCGAGATGCGGCGGCGCTCAGCCGGCGGTTTTGCGGCAGTTCGCCGCGTTCACCCGGCGCCGTTCGCGACTTCGCGACCCATCGCCGCGTTCAGGCCGCGCCGTTCGCGCCGTTTGCGCGGTTCGCCTCGTGCGCATCGGACGCGTGTGCCGAACGAGTCGCGGACGCCGCCGCGGCTTCTTCGGCTTCGGCCTGCTGTGCCGGACCGAGTCGCCGGGTCACCAGCCGCCGCTCGCCCGCCGTCTCCGTCCGCCAGCCACGGACGGTCCGCGACCCGTCGTTCGCGTACCGG
>DATFQL010000139.1:0-11575 GCA_035264305.1 Candidatus Limnocylindrales bacterium
CCGGAGGCCGCATCGGCCCCGAACGCGAACGATCGTGTACATCGTCACCGTTGACCAGGGAACCGCGAGCACGAAGACCGCGATCGTGTTCGACGCCAGCTCGTAGAGGAGGTCCGATGCTGAAATACCGGCTGCTGCACCCGGACCTGCTGCGCGCGCTGGGCGAGACCGGCCACGGCGCCCGCGTCCTGATCGCCGACGGCAACTACCCACTCGTGACGCGGTCTCCGGAGCGGGCACGGCGCGTGTACCTCAACCTTGCACCGGACCTCCTCCGCGTCACCGACGTGGTCGCCGTCGTCGCCGATGCCATCCCGGTTGAGGCGGCCTGCGTGATGACGCCCGGAACAGGCGATGAGCCGCCGGTGTTCGCGGAGTTCCGCCGGCTGCTGCCCGGCGTCGAGCTGTCGGCGCTGGGGCGCTTCGACTTCTACGACGCCGCGAGCGCGCCCGACGTCGCACTCGCGATCGCCACCGGCGAGCGCCGGATCTACGCCAACCTGCTGCTCACGATCGGCGTCGTGGCGGCCGACGCAGCGCCGGGACCCGCCGTGGCGGCCGCGCATTCCGTACCCACCTGAGAGGATCGCTGATGCCCACGGTGAACACGACCGGCCGATTCGTCGGCGACTGGCCGAAGATCGGGATCCGGCCGGCGGTCGACGGGCGCCAGCACGGCGTCCGCGAGTCGCTGGACGCCCAGACCAGGGCGATGGCCGAACGCACGGCCGACCTGATCCGCGCCGCCCTGCGCTACCCGGACGGCTCCCCGGTCGAGGTGGTCGTCCCCGACCACAACATCGGCGGGGTGTACGAAGCGGCGAAGGTCGCCGAGCTATTCCGGCTCGAAGGCGTAGGGGTGTCGATTACGATCACCCCCTGCTGGTGCTACGGCTCCGAGACGATGGACATGGACCCGCTCACGCCAAAGGCCGTGTGGGGCTTCAACGGCACCGAGCGGCCGGGTGCGGTGTATCTCGCGGCCGTCCTCGCCGCGCACACCCAGAAGGGCCTGCCGGCGTTCGGCATCTACGGACGCGACGTGCAGGACGCGGGCGACGGCGCGATCCCGCGCGACGTGCAGCTCCGGATCCTCCGGTTCGCCCGGGCAGGGGTCGCCGCGGCGATCCTGCGCGGCAAGTCGTACCTGTCGCTGGGCGGCGTCTCGATGGGAATCGCCGGCTCGATCGTCGACCAGTCGTTCTTCGAGCGGTACCTCGGCATGCGCGTGGAGACGGTCGACATGTCCGAGTACACGCGGCGGATGGAGGAGGGCATCTTCGATCCTGACGAGTTCGATCGCGCGCTCGCATGGGCGCGGGCGAACTGCCGAGAGGGATCAGACCGCAACGTCGCCGACAACGCCAAGAGCCGCGAGGAGCTGGACCGCGACTGGGAGGTCGTCGTCAGGATGGCCCTCATCACGCGCGACCTGCTCGTCGGCAACCCGCGGCTCTCGCAGCTCGGCTTCGACGAGGAGGCGATGGGGCGCAACGCGATCCTCGGCGGGTTCCAGGGGCAGCGCCAATGGACGGACCACAGCCCCAACGGCGACTTCATGGAGGCGATCCTCAACTCCAGCTTCGACTGGGACGGGGTCCGGGCCCCGCACGTGTTCGCGACCGAGAACGATTCGCTCAACGGCGCGACGATGCTGCTGATGTACCTGGTGACGAACCGGGCCCAGATCTTCGCCGACGTCCGGACCTACTGGAGCCCGGACGCCGTCGAGCGGGTGACCGGCTACCGTCCCGAGGGCCAGGCGGCCGGCGGCTTCATCCACCTCATCAACTCCGGCGCCGCCACGCTGGACGCCACGGGCGCGATGTCGGACGCGACCGGCGCACCGGCGATGAAGCCGTTCTGGGAGATCACCGAGGACGACGTGACCGCGGCGCTGAACGCGACGACCTGGTACCCGGCGCTCCGCGGCTACTTTCGCGGCGGCGGATTCTCATCCCAGTTCGTGTCCCGCGGCGGCATGCCGGTGACGATGGCGCGGATCAACCTCGTGTCAGGCACCGGACCCGTGCTCCAGATCGCCGAGGGCTGGACGGTGGACCTCCCCCAGGAGGTCCACCATGTCCTCGACCAGCGCACCGACCCGACGTGGCCGACCCACTGGTTCGTGCCGCGGACGACCGGCATGGGCCCGTTCCGCGACGTGTACACGGTGATGGCCAACTGGGCGGCCAATCACGGCGCGATCAGCTACGGCCATGTCGGTGCGGACCTCATCAGCCTCGCGTCGATCCTGCGCATCCCGGTCCACATGCACAACGTGCCCGACGAGGACATCTTTCGGCCGTCGGCCTGGTCGAACCTCGGCACGTCCGATCTCGAGGGCGCGGACTTCCGGGCGTGCGCGAACTTTGGGCCGCTGTACGGGCGCGGGTGATCGTGGACGCGGCCGTCACGGCTGCGGAGCTGCTCGAGGCGGGCGCTCGGCTGTCGCGCCGCTTCGGCGAGGACCCCGAGTTCGCGCGGGCGGGCGGCGGCAACAGTTCGGTCAAGCACCGTGGGACGCTGTACATCAAGCCGAGCGGGACCTCGCTGGCGTCGATGACGTCGGCGACGCTGATGCCCCTGGCGCTCGAGCCGCTGCTCGACCTGGCGGCGACCGACGGCGAGTCGGCGGCCGGCAGCGACCCCGTCATGCGGGTAGCGATGGCCGCGCGGCTGCGGGACGAAGGCACTCGCCGACCGTCCGTGGAGTGCGTGTTCCACGCCCTCATCCCCCGCCGGTTCGTGATCCACACGCACCCGACGACGGTCAACGCCCTGACCTGCACGAGCGACGGCGAGGCGATCGCCCAGGAGCTGTTCGGGGACGACGTCCTGTGGATCCCGTACACCGATCCGGGCCTGCCGCTCGCGCACGAGATTGCGAGGCGGCGTAACGGGCGGTGGGCGTCCGCGAGCCCGGCCGAGGTGACGCTGCTCCAGAACCACGGGCTGATCGTCGCCGGCGACGATGAGGCCGCGATCATCGAGCGCTCGGAGGCCGTGGTTGCAACCGTCGGCGAGCGGATCGCCCGCGGATCGCGAGCCGCGCAGCCGCCGCCTGTCGCCCCGACCGGCGCGATCGGGCCGCTGTCGCGCGCGATCGGCGGCGTCCTGGGCCGCGCTGGGACCACCTGCGCGGTCGTGTCCGACACATCGCCCGACGCGGTATGGGTCGCCGGCACGTCCGACGGCCGCGCGGTTGTCGATGCCGGCCCGCTGACACCCGATCAGATCGTGTATGCGGGATCGTGGCCGCTGTGGCTCGAGGCCGGGGTGGTGGCCCTGGCGGACGGCCGGCTGGAGCCTCGTCTGGCGGACCTGGTGGCCCGCCACCACGGGAGGACCGGCGAGGCACCGGTCATCGTGATCGCAGAGGGACTCGGCGTCCTGGCAACGGGAACCGGGCCGCGCCAGGCGGAAACTGCACGCGAGCTGTACCTCGATGCCGTCCGGGTCGCTCGCGGGGCGCTGGCGCTCGGTGGCATCCAGGCCCTCGGCCCGGCGGCACGAGCATTCATCGAGCGGTGGGAAGCCGAGGCGTACCGACGCGGGCTCGACGCCCGGTGAGCGGAGCCGGCCGATGACCGAGGGGGCCGTCGCGGCGGTCGATCTGGGCGCCTCGAGCGGGCGCGTCATCGTCGGCCGCGTCGAGGACGGGCGCGTCTCGCTCGAGGAGGTCCATCGCTTCCCCAACGAGCCCGTGCAGCTCGACGACGGCCTGTACTGGGACGCCCTTCGCCTCCACCACGAGATCCTGACCGGGCTCCGGCGAGCGGCGCGCGTCGCACCCGACCTGCGAAGCATCGGCATCGACACCTGGGGCGTGGATGTCGGCATGCTCGACGGGGCGGGCATCCTGGTCGGCAACCCGGTGCACCATCGCGATCCGCGGAACGTGGCCGCGGTCGAACGGGTCCATGCGCGGATTCCCCAGGCCGAGCTCTATGCGCGCACCGGCCTCCAGTTCATGTCCATCAACACGCTCTACCAGCTCGAGGCGGCGCGGGTGACCCCCGCGTTCGCGATCGTGCGCCACGTCCTGCCGCTGCCCGACCTGCTCGGGTACTGGCTGACGGGGGTCATCGTCGCCGAGCGCACCCATGCGTCCACCACCGGCCTGCTGGATCCCCGGAGCGGAGCGTGGGACATCGACCTCGTCGCGCGGCTGGGGCTCGATCCCGCCGTGCTGCCGCCGATCGCCGATCCGGGTACCCTCCGCGGGCCCGTCGTGCCGTCCGTGCGGACGGCCACGGGCCTGGCCGACGGGTGCGTCGTCACGCTCGTCGGTTCGCACGACACCGCCTCGGCCGTGGTGGGGGTACCGGCAACCTCGGACAACGTGGCCTACATCTCGTCGGGCACGTGGTCGCTCGTCGGTGTCGAGACCGCCTCGCCGATCCTTACCGAGGCGAGCCGGCAGGCGAACTTCACCAACGAGGGTGGCGTGGACGGGAGGATCCGGTTCCTGCGCAACGTGACCGGGCTGTGGCTGCTCCAGGAGTCGCTGCGTACCTGGGAGCGCGCTGGAACACCCGAGGCCCTGCCGCCGCTCCTCGAGGCCGCGGCTGCCCTGCCGCGGGGCGGACCGGCATTCGACCCCCAGGACGCCACGTTCCTGCCGCCCGGCGACATGCCGGCACGGATCAGCGCGTGGCTCGCAGCGGCCGGCGGACCCGTCCCGCACGATCGCCCGGGCCTCGTGCGTTGCATCCTCGACAGCCTGGCGGTGGAGTACGCGCGGACGATCGAGGACGCCGCCCGCCTGGCGGACCGGCCCATCGACGTCGTCCACGTCGTCGGCGGCGGCTCGCAGAACGCCCTGCTGTGCCAGCTGACCGCGGACGCCACCAGCCGCAGCGTGGTGGCGGGGCCCGCCGAGGCAACCGCGCTTGGCAACATCCTCGTCCAGGCGCGCGCGCTCGGCCTGGTCAGCGGCGGTCTCGACGACCTCCGGGCGATCGTGCGCGGAAGTGAGCGCCTGGAGCGGTACGAGCCCGCGATCGCGCCGCCGGCCTGACCGCGGCGCAACCTCTCGGCACCCACAGCCGGCCGTTTCGACAGGCGTCGATCATGTCAGCCGTCGCACGCGGCCGTTCACGAGGCCGGCGGGGTGGGTGCCCTTTCGGACCCTGTCGCTCCGCGCTGTCGCTCGGCGAGCGCGTGCGCGATGTCGCGGGTCGCGGGATAGAGCGCCCGATACCAGGCGTATGCCTCGTCGTACGACGCGGTCGCCCGTGGATCGGGCTCGCGGATCCCCGCGGGCGGGTTCCAGTCGTCGATGTCGACGTCGGCGATCGCCGCCGCCGCGAGGTACGCGGCCCCCAGGCTTGCACCGACGGTCTGACTCGGAACGACCTGTGTGAGCCCGGTGACGTCCGAAACGATCTGCGTCCAGAGTCCACCCTGGACGCCGCCGCCAACGGCGACGATGCGGTCGAAGCGTGCCCCGGCCGATGTCATCGCCTCGATGTTGTGGCGGACGCCGAACGCGGTCGCCTCGAGGGCCGCCCGGTACAGGTCGCCGCGATTGTGAGTGAGGGTCAGCCCGGCGACGACGCCGCGGGCATCCGGATCCTGGATGGGGGTCCGCTCGCCCGCGAAGTACGGGAGCATCGCGAGGCCGTTCGCGCCGATGCCCGCGGCATCGGCCTCGTCGAGAAGGGTGGCGTATCCCGGCGTCCCGAACAGGTCACGCAACCAGCTGGTGATGGCGCCTGATGTTGCCATGCCGCCGGCCAGACTGTAGGTGCCCGGGAACGCCCCGACGGTGCCCCACAGCGCCGGCGACGTGACGGATGACGAGACGGTTGCGATGAGGAACATCGTGGTCCCGTACATGAGCATCAGGTCGCCGGGCCGCTGCGCGCCGACGCTGACTGCCTCGGACCATGCATCAATCGTGCCGAGGACGACCGGGGTCCCGGCCAGCAGGCCGGTCGCCGCAGCCGCGGTCGCCGTCACGGTGCCGGCAACGTCCCCCGGCCACGCAAGGGGCGGCAACGGGACACCCGGGCAGATCAGCTTGACCCACGGCTCGTGCCACGCACCGCGGTCGACGTCGTAGAGCGGCCACCACTGGCTCGCGCTGTGGTGGTCCTGCAGCCAGGAGCCCGTCAGCTTCCACGCGAGCCAGCCGTTCGCGCCGAACGCGTAGGCTGCCTGTTCGACCACGGAAGGCTCGTGCTCCGCGAGCCAGGCGAGCTTCGGGCCGATGGCCTGGGACGACAGCCGCGCGTGCCCCCGGGCCATGACTTCATCGGCGCCGAGTTCGGCCTCGATCCGCGCGATCTGGTCAGTCGCGCGGGTGTCGACGCCGTACAGAATCGCGGGCCGGAGCGGCTCACCGTCGCTGTCAGCGAGCAGCACGCACGGTCCCATCCCGCTGACCCCGATGGCTGCGACCTCCATCCCGCCGGCGACCGAGGCCAGCAGCTCTCGCGTGATGTCGACCAGCTCCTCCCACCAGATCCGGGCGTCCATCTCCACGTGGCCGGGGTACGGCCGCGCAACGGCGTGCTGGCGAACGGCCTGAGCGTGGACTGTCCCATCGAGGCCGACGAGCACGCCCTTGGTGCTCGACGTGCCGATGTCGACTCCGATCACTGCCTGCCCGGTCACGCACACCTCCGTCGCATAGGGCGAGAGCATCGCAGAAAAGCGATGTGATCCGCGGCTTGACGACCTGCGCCGGACCGGACGCTCGACGTTGTCCGTGATGGCGATGGCGTCGTCGCCGAGCGGCAGGGAGGTTGCCCTGTCAAGGGCGTTCCCAGCGCCTCAATTGACCGGCGGCAGGTGCGTTCGTAGACTCAACAGCCTCCCGAGCGGGAGTAACTCAGTTGGCAGAGTGTCAGCTTCCCAAGCTGAATGTCGCGGGTTCGAACCCCGTCTCCCGCTCCACTTCCCTTCCTTGGTAGTCGATCTTCGGATTCGTCCTGTGACGGCCTCCGGCTGGGCGATCCGTCCGCCGTCCAGATTTGCCTGCGCGAACATTGAACGCGCCCAGGCCGATAGCCGTCATATGGGCAGAGGGCACGGGGTGGAGCAGAAGGGGGCTTCCCTGCCGGGCATCCGGCTCGTAGGATGCGCAGACCGCTCGGGGGAGAAGAGGGAGCTGGCATATGCACCAGCAGATCAAGGCGTCGCCGGAGACCACGGCTGAGAACATCCGAACGATCGTGGATGCGCTTGCCGCTGCGGAAATCAACATTGAGGCGATCGCGCCCGACTTCGACCCGCCCCATGTGCGGGTGCTGGTCAAGCACAACCATCCGTACAAACCGGACGACATGGATGACGCCTTCAATCGGGCGCTCGCCGCGCTGACCGAGGTCGGACTCGAGCCGCAGACGGTCCGCTCCATGGAGCCGGTGCGCATGCCGAATGTGCCGAGGGCGCTCAAGACCGCGATGGACGTGCTCGAGAGCCAGGGCCACACGATCGAGAGCATCCTGGTCCTGCCCGCAGCGCAGGGAAACCAGGCGCTCGTGTCCTTCGGCTTGGCAGGCGAGGTGACCGACGACTGGCAAGCGGAAGCCGAGCAGCTCCAGGCGACGGTCGAGGCGGAGCTCGGCAACCTCCAGTAGGCGGACACCGGACGCTCGATGACTCCGGGGGTGGGTGGCTACCGCTCGTCACCCGCCCTCGAGTTCCGTCGCGGTGTCGAGGCGGCCTATCCGGACGTCCTGACACCCGACGTGCTCGCGGCGCTCGAGGCACTTGCCTCGCTCGATGACCTTCGCCGCGAGGCGATGACCGAGCGCGCGGTTCGCCGGCGTGAGCGCGCGCGGCACGGCCTGCCGATCACGTTCCCCTCGCCCGGGGAGTCGATCCCGGGCACCTCGCTGCGTGTCGACGATGCCCGGGAGGGCCGCTTCGACGGAGGCGACATCCCCGACGACCTGCGTCGACAGTGGATCCAGGGCACGGGACCCGCGACGCGTCCGCGGGCTACAGTCGAGACCGGCCTGCGCAACGTCGCCTACGCGCTGCTCTCGGGTGCCGACGGCTGGATGTTCGACGGCGAGGACGCGCTCGGCCAGGTCGACACGATGAGCCTCGACAACCAGCGCAACCTGCGGCTCGCGTACGCGATGGATCCGCAGTTCCTCGCCGTGGCCGAAGGCGTCGCGGAGGAGATGAACGCCTGGGCGGAAGGATTCCTCGGCCGCCCGATCGTCGACGACTGGCCTGGGCAGCTCGCGTTCACGACGCGGATCTACCGCGCCCGCGGCCTGCACCTCGACGACCGCCACGTGCGCCGGCGCGACGGCCAGGGGTTCTCGGCCTCAGTCGTCGACCTCGTCCTGTACGTCGTCGCAAACGCCGCGACGCTCCGCTCGGAAGGCCGGTCGGTCGTCCTGTACCTGCCGAAGATCCAGGTCGCGGCCGAGGCCGCCGTCTGGGCGCAGCTCCTCGACGCGCTCGAGGCGCACCTCGGCCTCCCGGCCGGGACGATCCGGGTCTACGTCCTCGTCGAGCAGCTCGAGGCCGCGTTCGAGCTGATGGAGATCCGAGCCGCGCTCGGGCGGCACTTCGTCGGGTTCAACACGGGGCGCTGGGACTACATCAACTCCGTGTCCGACGCGCTCCACGGCGACCCCTCGTTCGTCAACCCGAACATTGACGCGATCACGATGACGTACGCGTACATGCGCGCCTACGAGGACCGCGTCCGGCGGGCGGTCAACACGCCGGACGCTGCGGGCGGGTTCGCGCTCTGGCAGGGCGGGATGGAGGCGCAGATCCCGGTCGGGTCACGCGCCGGCGTGGACACGGCGATGGCGAAGGCGGTCGCCGGCGCGGAACGGGAGCAGCGCGAGGGCGCGAGCGGCAAGTGGGTAGCCCACTGGAAGATGGTCCACATCGTCCGGCCGGTGTGGGAACGCGTCGGCCAGGACAACCAGCTCGGGCGCTCGTTCGCGCCACTCTCGTACACGAGCGAAGACGCCACGGCGCTCGTCTCGGTGGAGCCGGCGCCGAGAACGGTGCGCGGTGCACGTGACCTGCTGTCGGTCGGGCTGCAGTACGGGAACGCCTTCCTCCGCGGGTTCCAGGCCGCAGCCCTGAAGCCCGCGGACGCCTTCGGCGACGACGACGTCCTGTACCTGATGGAGGACATGGCGACTGGCGAGATCCGGCTGTCGATCCTCTGGGAATGGCTCCACAAGGCCGCGCCGCTCACGGAGGACGACACCGAGGCGAGTGCCCGCGCGGGCGACGGGCTCACGCGCGCGCTGTTCGACCGCCTGCTCGAGGAGGAGCACGCGAAGCTGCTGGCTGCCGACGGGCGTGACGTCCACGACGACTCCAAGGGGACGACGCTGCCCGTTGCGCGTGCGATCGTCGAGGGCTACGTGCGGTCGGAGGCGAAGCCGACGTGGTACATCGACCTGCTGAACCTGAGTCTCGGCAACGAGGACGTGAACCTGGTCCGCGAACGGATCGCGGCGTACGCGGAGGCCGCGGCCCGGCACGGCGCTCGGCTCACCGCCAACCCGGACTTCGACGGGTAAGCACGGTTCGCCGACGAACGATCGCCGGGACGCCGGGAGAGCAGGGCCGCACGCGGTGTGATGCGCCGACCAGGCGGGCGTGTGCCAGCTCAGCCGACGACGAGGGTCGAGTACCGAGCGGCCGCGATGTCGACCACGGCGTCGAGGGCGCGCCGCATCTCCGCATCGCGGTCCGCCCCGAGCGCGGCCGCCATCTCCGGCAACAAGGCGCCTCGCGGTCGGCCCGCGACGAATACGCAGCAGCGGAAGCCGAACCGGGCCTCGTACGCGTCGTTGAGCCGGTCAAGCTCGGCAGCGACACGCAGGCGCTCGGCCTCGGCGGCCTCGTCGGCAGCCTCGCTGCCATAGCCCTGCTCGCGGAACGAGAGGGCGGACACGGATCCCTGCGGCGCGCCGAGGCGGGGATGCGAGTCGATCAGCTCGATCTGCTCGTCTTCGGGGATCGCGTGCGCCAGCTCGCGCGCCTCGGCGAACAGCGTCTCGGCGTCGCCGAACGGACGCAACGCGGCAAGGCGACGCAGAAAGCGAGGCGCCCCCTCGAACAACGGCGCGAGCGCGTCCACGCACGCCGGGTCGTCGAGCTCGTCCAGCGCCGGGAGCGGGACGAAGCCGGACGTCACGAGCCGCGATAGGAGCTCACGCCGAACGGCGCGACGAGCAGCGGGACGTGATAGCGCCGGCTCGCGTCGTCCACCCGAACCTCCAGCGTGACCTTCTCGAAGAACCGGCCGCCGCCCAGGTCGAACGAGAGCCTGTACAGCCCGGCGACGAGCTGCTGCCCATCGAGGAGGTCGGGGATCCGCCCGTCGCCGTCGGTGGTCCCTTCTCCCGCGGCCTTGACCGCGTCCTCGTCCAGCCGCAGGCAGCGGACCTGGATGCCCGCGGCGGGCCGGCCCGTGCCGGTGTCCAGCACGTGCGTGGAGATGGTCGGCCGGTCGTGCGGCACCGTATCCTCCGCCGATGAGCGAGCTGTCGATCCGAGTCGGTGACCTCCACTTTAGCGCTCGGTGGGAGCCCGACGCCCCCCGGACGATCGAGGTCATCCGCGCGATGCTGCCGCTGCGCGCCCGCCTGATCCACTGCCGGTGGAGCGGCGAGTCGACATGGATCCCGTACGGGGACCTGCGCCCGGACGTCGGCTGGGAGCACCACACGTCGCACCCTGCACCGGGCCACCTTGCGCTCTACCCGGGCGGGATCAGCGAGTGCGAGATCTTCTTTCCGTACGGGTCGTGCACGACATCGTCGAAGGTCGGCCAGCTCGCCGCGAACCACTTCGCGACGGTCCTGCCCGACGAGGGCTGGGAGGAGCGGCTCCGCGAGGTCGGGCGGCGATGCCTCTGGGAGGGTGCCCAGGAAATCGAGGTCATCGAGCCCTGACGGTGGCGGACCTCGTCGTTCGGGGCGGCACCGTCGTGACTGCGGCGGGCTCGAGCGTCGCCGACGTCGCGGTCGAGGGCGGGCGGATCAGCGCGGTCGAGGCGGACCTGTCGGGACCGGCGTCCTCGGCGCGCGAGGTCGTAAATGCTTCCGGGCTGCTCGTCCTGCCGGGCGTCGTGGACGTCCACACGCACACCCGCGTCGCGTCCGACGCCGAGCCGGACCGGTTCTTCCAGGACTCCGTGGCCGCGGCGTTCGGCGGCACGACGACGTTCCTGTCGTTCAACAACCCCGGGACGGGCTCGTCGCCGAGCGCGGCACGGTCGCTCGCGGTCGGGCTGCGCGAGTGGCAGGCGGCGACGTCGTCCGACGCCGCCGTGGACATCGGGCTCAGCCTCGTCGTCACGCCCCACCAGCCCGACGCGCTGGCCGACATGCCGGGCGTCATCGAGGCCGGCGTCCCGACGCTCAAGGCGTTCATGGTCTACGACTTCGGGGTCGACGACGCGACGCTCCTCCGCGCGCTCGCGACCGCCGCCGCGCGGGGCGGGATGCTGGAGGTGCACTGCGAGAACCGGACGATCCTCGAGACGCTGACCGCGCGTCACCTCGCCAGCGGCGAGACCGCGCCCCGGTACCACGCCAGCTCGCGGCCGCCGTATGTCGAGGCGGAG
>DATFQL010000140.1:0-3456 GCA_035264305.1 Candidatus Limnocylindrales bacterium
TCGGCGGAGCTCGTCACGGCCGCGCACATGCACCAGATCCTCGAGATCCTGGGCGGCCTGTACGACTACGTGATCGTCGACATCGACAAGCGGCTCGAGGACGTCAACCTCATGGTGCTCGACGTCGCCGAGACCATCTTCGCCGTGATGACGGCCGACCTCTCGTGCCTCAAGAACGTGCGCCTGCTGCTCGAGACCATCCAGCACCTGGGCTACGAGTCCGGCAAGCTGAAGCTCGTGCTCAACCGGTCGAACGCGTTCACCGGCATCAACGTGAAGAGCGCCGAGGGCGCGCTCCGCCGACCGATCGAGCACCAGATCGTCAACGAGTACCGCGGCGCGATCTCCGCGCTCAACACCGGGGCGCCGTTCATGGTCGCCAAGCCAGACTCCGTGCTTGGCCGGTCCGTGCTCGACTTCGCCCGTGCCGTCGACAAGTCGTCGGGCAAGGCCGTGGCGCAGCTGGCGCCCGTCGCGGGGCGGTAGGCGAAGGCGCTCGCCGCGGTCCCTCGGCCCGGCTGCTCGCTGGCCGCGCGCCGGACGTTGCGAGGTGGCTGGGTAAGCCGCTGGTAAGTGACGGGCAACTGCCCGATGAGCGTCCTCGCCTAGCGTGGGCGCGTGCTTGCAACCCTCCTGTCCGCGACGCTCAGCGGGATCACGGGCCGCGTCGTCCGCGTGGAGGTGGACGTGGCGCCGGGCCTGCCCGGCTTCACGATCGTCGGGCTTCCGGACGCGGCCCTTTCCGAGGCACGGGAGCGGGTCCGGGGCGCGCTTCGCAACGCCGGATACCACCACCCGCCGCGGCGCATCACCGTCAACCTCGCCCCGGCGGAGCTCCGCAAGGCCGGCGCATCGCTCGACCTCGCGATCGCGCTCGGGATCCTCCTCGGTTCGGAGCAGCTGCGCGCCGGTCCCGTGCCGGTCGCCCTGATCGGTGAGCTGGGACTGGGCGGCGAGCTCCGGCGGGTGCCGGGCATCCTGCCGATGTGTCTCGCGCTCGCACGGCGGGGCGCGGACCGCGTCATCGTCCCGGCGGAGGCGCTGAGCGAGGCGCGGCTGACCGGCCGCATCGACGCAGTGCCGGCGGCAGATGTCGCCGAGGCGGCCGAGCTGCTGCGCTCCGCGCGGGCGAGACGACCGCGTCCGCGACCGCTGCCGCGAGCCACTGCTCCCGTCATGGAGATCGAGGGTCCACCACACGGTGGCGGCCCTTCGATCCAGCAGGCGGTCGACCTCTCCGAGGTCCGCGGCCAGGCGGTGGCGCGACGAGCGCTCGAGATCGCGCTCGCCGGCGGCCACGCGCTCCTGCTGCTCGGGCCGCCCGGCGCCGGCAAGACGCTGCTCGCCCGGACGATCCCGGGGCTCCTGCCCGACCTCGACGACGAGGCCGCGCTCGCGGCAACCGTTGTGGCATCGGTCGCGACGACGACGCCCCTCGAGACGCTCGTTCGCCGACCACCCGTGCGAACTCCGCACCACACGACCTCGTACGCGGGGATGGTCGGCGGCGGCCCGAGGCTGTCGCCGGGCGAGGTGACGTTGGCGGATCAGGGCGTCCTCGTGTGCGACGAGCTGCCGGAGTTCGGGCGGGACGTCCTCGAAGCGCTTCGCCAGCCGCTCGAGGAGGGGAGCGTGTCCGTGGTACGGGTCGGTCGCAGCGAGGTCTTTCCCGCGCGATTCACGTTCGTCGCGGCCATGAATCCCTGCCCCTGTGGCCAGCTCGGATCCGCGGACCGGACGTGCTCCTGTCCGCCCGGCGTCCCGGACCGATATCTCCGTCGAGTCTCGGGGCCGCTGCGTGACCGGATCGACCTCTGGGTCACCGTCGACCGGGTCGCGCCCGCAGTGCTCGTGTCCGACGTGACCCCCGAGTCGTCGGCAACCGTGGCGGCACGGATCGCACTCGCCCGTGAGCACCAGGCGGCTCGCAACGGGCGGGTCCCCAATGCACGGGTCTCGGGCAGCCAGCTGCGCCGGAGTTGCGCGATGGACCGGTCGACGGTTACCCGCGCCATCGTCCTCGCCGAGCGGGAGGGGCTGTCGGGGCGCGGGACGGATCGGCTGCTGCGGGTGGCGCGGACGATCGCCGATCTCGACGCGATGCCATCCGTGCTGCCGGCGCATCTCGACGAGGCGGCGCGCTTTCGGGCACCGGTCGACAGGCTCGCGTTCGAGCGTGCGGGCTGATGCTCGGCGTCGGCCGGAGCGGCCCTCGGGGCATCGACGAACCCGACCCCGGAGGCGCGGCGCGCGCCGCGGATCGCTCCCCGCCCAGGCAGGATCGGCCGGACGAGGCCGAACGCACGCCGGCGAGATGCGTCGACGACGACGAGCGCGACGCGTGGGTGGTGCTCAGCGAAGCGGAAGGGGTGGGGCCGGTGTCGTTCGGCCGGCTGGTTGCGGCGTTCGGCACCGCACGGGCTGTGCTCGCTGCGGCGCTTGGCCCACGTGCCGCCGTCACGATCGGGAACGCCGTCACCGACGTCGACGGCGGATCGCCGCTGGCCCCTGCCACAACCCGCGCCATCACCACGGCAGCTCGTGGGTCGGACGCCATCCTCCGAGCCATCCACGCCTCGGATCTGGGTGTGCTCCTGCTGGCCGATGACGCCTACCCGGCACGGCTCCGCCGGGTGGGGCTCCCGCCACCGGTCCTCTACGTGCGCGGATCGACGGCGTCCCTCGATCGGCCGCGCGCCGTCGCCATCGTCGGGACGCGTCGGCCGACGGAGGCCGGCCGGGCGACGGCAGCCCGGGTCGCAGACGCGGTGGCCGGGCTCGGCGTCACCGTCGTCTCGGGCCTCGCGTATGGAATCGACGCTGCGGCGCACACGGCCGCGATCGTTGCTGCCAGCCCGACGATCGCGGTGATCGGGGGCGGTCACGAGCGGTTGTACCCGGCCGCGCACCGTGGCCTCGTCCAGCGGATCGTTGAGGGTGGGGGAGCGGTGATCAGCGAGTTCGCGCCGCACACCGTTCCCAGCCGGGGCACGTTCCCTCGCCGGAACCGGATCATCAGCGGCCTCGCGGACGCGACGGTCGTCGTCGAGGCAGGCGCGCGCAGCGGCGCGCTCACCACGGCCGCGTGGGCCCTGGAGCAGGGACGCGACCTGTACCTCGTGCCCGGCCGCCTCGACGACCCTTCGGTGGCCGGCAGCCTCGCCTTTCTCCGCGAGGCCGGACCCGAGGCGAGGATCGTCGCCGGCATCCCCGAGCTGCTCGAGGACCTGGGGCTGCTCCACGGGAGTATCGCGCGACGCCGCGACAGCCAGGGGGATTGCGGAGATCGGCCGCTGCCGGGAGGCATCGTCGCCGCACTGCCGCCCGTCGAGCGCGCGATCGCGACCGCCGTCGCGGGCGGACGCTCCAGCGTCGACGAGCTGATGCTCGCAACCGGCCTCGGCGGCGCGACCGTGCTCGGGGCACTCACGGCGCTCGAGATCCGGGGCCTGGTGC
>DATFQL010000141.1:0-2731 GCA_035264305.1 Candidatus Limnocylindrales bacterium
GCCGTGTGAGCGACTCCTCGTCGACGCCCTCGGGCTCGAGGTACGGGCCGAGCCGTTCGAGGATGTCGGTCACGAGACCCACGAACACGGCCGCGTCAGCCAGGAAGAACTGCGGCTCGTTGTTGTAGCGGACCATCGTGAGGCGGCCCTGCAGCACCCGCCGCTCCTCGACGTGCGCGACCTGCGTCGCGAAGTTGTGCCCCTGGATGCCGTCGGGGTTGTTCAGGAAGTTCAGGGCGTTGTCGATCGCGAGCCCGAACCGGGCGCGCCACGCGACGAGCCGCTCGTGCACCTCGGCGGGGATCCGGACCTCGGCGACCTCGTCGAACACTTCGGGCGTGACGGTGAGCAGCCCCACGAGCGTCGTGCCGGCACGAGCGCCGAGCATCACCTGCAGGCTGCGCTCGAGCGTGAACACCTCGGAATCGAAGCGCGGGCTCGTGATGACGTCGGTGAGGAGGTCCTCCACGTTGTCCAGGCTGCCCGGGTCGTTGAGCGCGTTGGCGAGGTGGAGGATCTCCTCCTTGAAGAGGAACTTCTCCTCGTGATCAAGCATCGGGCGATGGTAACAGGGGGCCTCGTGCGGACCGGGTTGGCAGCGCCGCTGCCGCCGCGAGGCCGGTCGCGGGTCCTCGTCCCATGCGCACCGCCGCGTCGCCGCAATGTCGCGCGCCCTCGTCACGCGCGCCGCCGTGACCCCATTCCGCCCAGCCTTGGCGGACACCGTGGAGGACGACATGGACGACGCACAGCAGGCCCGCGAGCGTGGCGGGCGGCTCGACGAGCTTCCCGAGCACGAGGACGACGCCGACGTCGCCGCCGACCTCGGTGGCGGGATCATGGGCACCGGCGGCACGAGCGAGGTGCGCGGCACCGGTGAGATGGGCGGCAACGCCCAGGGCCTCGACGACGAGGCCACGGACGCCCGCGCGGGTGATACCGGCGCGGCGTCGCCCGGCGACGAGACCCCGGGCATCCTCGCGTTCACCGACGAGCGCTGGGAGCCCGGCGACGGCGGAGGCGGCAGGGGCTCCTGAGCCCCGACGACGATCCTCGGCGGTGACGCTCGTCTGCGTCACCCGCCGGCATGGCGCGCGCGCCGGGCCCACGAGCCGAGCCGGCGAGGCGCGAGCCGCCAGCCGGCGCGCAGCGGCGAGCCGGGCGCGCGACCGGACCTACGGGTAGAGGCCCCGCATCGCCGTCGCGTCCGCGACGCGCTGGACGGCGTTCAGGTACGCCCCCATGCGCATGTTGACCTCGTGGTGGTGCGCCTGGTCGAGGACCTCGTTGAAGGCCTGGACCATGATCTTCTTGAGCTTGGCGTTGACCTCGGCCTCCGCCCAATGGTCGCGGTTGAGGTCCTGGACCCACTCGAAGTAGGACACCGTGACGCCACCCGCGTTGCACAGGATGTCGGGGATCATGAACACCCCACGCGCGTACAGGATGTCGTCGGCCTCGGGCGTGGTCGGTCCGTTCGCGGCCTCGGCGACGATCTTCGCCTTGATGTTCGCCGCGTTGCGGGCCGTGATCTGGTTCTCGAGCGCGGCCGGGATCAGGATGTCGCACTCGGTCTCGAGGATCTCGGCGTTCGTGATGTCCTCGGCACCGGGGAAGCCGCGAACGGTGCCGTGCTCCTTCTTCCAGCCGATCACCCGGTTCACGTCCAGGCCGTTCATGTTGCGGATGCCGGCGGTGGAGTCGGACACCGCGACCACCGTCGCGCCTTCGTCGGTGATCAGCTGCGCGGCGATCGAACCCGCGTTCCCGAAGCCCTGGACGGCGACCGTCGCTCCGTGCAGGTCCATCTCCAGGTGGTTCGCCGCCTCGACGATCGTGTAGACGCAGCCTCGGGCCGTCGCCTCGTTGCGGCCCTCCGAGCCACCCAGGCTGATCGGCTTGCCGGTCACGACGCCGGGCACGGTGTACCCGACGTGCATCGAGTACGTGTCCATGAACCAGGACATGACCTGCGCGTTCGTGTTGACGTCCGGTGCGGGGATGTCGCGCTCGGGGCCGATCAGGACCTCGATCTCCGTGAAGAACCGGCGGCTGAGGTGCTCGAGCTCCTTGAGCGAGAGCTTCTTGGGGTCGACGATGACGCCGCCCTTGCCGCCGCCGTACGGGATGCCCACGACCGCGCACTTCCAGGTCATCCACATCGCGAGGGCCTTGACCTCGTCGAGCGTGACGTCCTGGTGGAAGCGGATGCCGCCCTTGGCCGGGCCGCGACCGAGGTTGTGCTGGACGCGGTACCCGGTGAAGACCTGGACGCTGCCGTCGTCCATCTGGACCGGGAAGTGCACGGTGAGCTCGCGACGCGGCTCACGGAGGACGCGGCGCAGGCCGGGGTCCAGGTTGAGCCGGTCAGCAGCCAGGTCGAACTGCTGCTGCGCGACCTTCCACGCATTGATCTCGGTCGCGACGTGTTCCGTCGTCATGAACGGAAGAACCTCTGCTGACGGGACGGTGGCGCCGTCCTCGCTCGACGGATCGTCTTCCGGACGACCCCACGGGTGCGCAACGCGCCGCCGGGCGTGGCATGCCGCGGGGCACGAGGCGATGCCTCTGGCCGTCGAGTATAGCCACGAACCGTCGTCCGCCATGCACGGTCGCTACCGTGC
This sequence comes from Candidatus Limnocylindrales bacterium, assembly GCA_035264305.1. Classification (GTDB taxonomy): domain Bacteria; phylum Chloroflexota; class Limnocylindria; order Limnocylindrales; family CSP1-4; genus CAIXZV01. The sequence goes on from DATFQL010000141.1 coordinate 2,625, forward strand.
CGCAACCTGTCCGTCACCCTGCCGTTCCTCGGTCCGCGACGTCCGTCGCGGCGTCCGACGGGCGCGCACGTCTGCCCCGCGTCCGTCGCGGCGCCCGACGTCGGCGC
>DATFQL010000142.1:0-13203 GCA_035264305.1 Candidatus Limnocylindrales bacterium
TCCTCTCGGGCGGTGATCGTGTCCAGGACCGACGGGTTGTCGGGACGGGGATCGCGCCGTTGGACGGGCGAGTCGGTGTCGGGGCGAACGATGAGGTCGGCCATCAGCCGGGTCCAGGTGTCGCGGCGGCGCCGACGGCGATGGGGTGGCACACCCCGGCCGGGCAGGTGCTGCGGAGGAGGTGGTCGTCGAGCTCGGAACGGAAGTATCGCATCCCGCTCGTGAACGGAAGGGTGGCGAGGCGCTCGTGCTCGCACAGGCCCGACGCGGCGACGTCGTGCGCGAGGTCCGCCATCAGTGCCATGTCGGTGGGCTTTGGACGCCCCGTCGCGACCCGGTCGCCGATCTCGTACAGCCGTCGCAGCCCGATCCGGCACGGGATCGTCTTGCCGCATGCCTCGTCGGCCGAGAACTTGGTCAGCAGCCGGGCGAGGTCGACGACGCAGGCTCGATCGTCCGCGACGACGATGGATCCGGAGCCGACGTGGGCCCCGACCTCGCGCAGCGCGTCGTACTCGTACGGCGTGTCGATCAGGTCCGCGGGCAGCAGCCCGCCCGTCGGCCCGCCGACGAGGAGCGCCTTGAGGCTCCGGGTGCCGAGGCCGCCGGTCAGCCTGACGAGCTCGCGGAGTGGCGTGCCGAGGGGCACCTCCGCGATGCCCCCGCCTTCGGGGCCGCGAAGCTGGACGAGGATCGTGCCCGGGCTCGCCTTGGCGCCGATCGCGGCGTAGGCCGGCCCGCCCTCCCGGACGATCCACGGGACGGCGGCCAGCGTCTGGACGTTGTTCACGACGGTCGGCTTCTCGAACAGCCCGCGCTCTGCCGGATAGGGGGGCCGCTGCTCGGGCTGGCCGCGGCGGCCGGCGAGCGCCTTGAGCAGGACGGTCTCCTCGCCGAGCATGTACGCGCCCTGCACGGGGCGGACCGTCATGCTGATCCGGGAGCCGGACCCCAGGACGTCATCGCCGAGGAAGCCCGCCTCCTCCGCCGCGAGGACCGCGCCCTCGAGCAGCGTCACGAGCGCCGCGTCGTCGGCTCGGACGGCGATGATCGCCTCGGTGGCGCCGACGGCGAACGCGGCGATCGCGAGGCCCTCGACGACTCCCCAGGGATCGGTCGCAAGGAGCGTCGCGTCGGTGCGTACCGCAGGGTCGGCCCCGTAGCCGTTCGCGACGACGTAGCGCTCGGTCGCCGGCCGGGTCGCGGCCGCACGCCACTTCTCGCCGGTCGGGAACCCCGCCCCTCCCCGCCCGCGAAGGCCTGACGCGGCCACCGTCGCGATCGTCCCGGTCCGGCCGAGATCGCGCACGGCGCGGCGCAGGCCCTCGAACGCGCCGGCGCGCGTGGCAGTGTCGAGGTCGGACGGATCGGCCGCGAGCGCGGCGACACGCCCGGTGAGGATGGCGGGCCACTCCCTCGGCGTCGTGAGGAACGTCGTCATCAGCTGCCCCGCACCGCGTATCCGAGCGACGCGTCGAGCGCCGAGCGGTATGACTGCTCGATCGCCACGTGCGCCTCCCCGGCGGCGGGGACGGTCTCGATCATGGGGGGCTCCAACCGGAGGTGCCGGTAGTAGCTCGCGGTCCCGTAGATGTACGCGTACCACGCACCCGTGACACGGCTGATGTGCTTGAGGGCGCCGACCGGCAGGTAGCCGTACTCGGCCTGGGTCTCCTCGAGCATCGCGAGCAGCGCCTTGGGGTCGTAGTCGTGGCGCTCCATGATCTCGTCCAGGGCGGACGTGTCGACGGGGTCGAACCGCCGGAACGCCGCATCGGCGACGGGACGGCCCGACCGGCGGACGGCCGACTCCTCGCGCCGCTCGCCGTACGTCTCGGGCGGGCCCCAGTGGACGTGGAAGCGCCCCTTGGTGTCGATGCCGCCCATGTCGATGCACTCGATCGGGCAGGCCTGGGCGCACTGGAAGCACGTCTCGCACTTCAAAGTGCCCCACTCGTCGTAGAGCAGCTGGAGGCGGCCGCGGAACTTGGGGGCGACGTCGGCCCTCACCTCGGGATAGCGGATCGTCGCCTTGGGCTGGAAGAACCGCTTGAGCGTCAGACCCATGCCGCGGACGATGCCCATGCCGGGCACGAGGCTCATCGCGTCACACCAGCTGCCGGACCACGACGATCGCCGCCGCGGTGATGAACAGGTTGAGGAGCGACGCCGGCAGCATCCACTTCCAGGCGAAGCCCATGAGCTGGTCGATCCGGACCCGCGGCAGCGTCCCGCGCATCCACACGAACAGGTACACGAACAGGAACGACTTGACCATGAACCACACGAGTCCGGCGACCCAGTCCAGCTCGAGGTACGCGATCCCGAACAGGAGGCCGACGGCGACGACGTTGAACACGAGGAACCCGAGGACCAGCGCCTGCCAGGCCGGCCGGTTGTTCGAGGTCAGCCAGAACGGGAGGGCGAACAGGAGCGTGAGCGCGACTGGCGCGGTCGCGAGCAGCAGCAGGAGCCCGATGCCGAGCGAGCCGACGTCGAGGCCGAGGTTCACGTCGGGGAACGGGAATGGCGCGTGCCATGCCCCGAAGTAGAACGTGACCATGAGCGCCGAGATGATGAACACGTTCACGTACTCGGCGAAGAACAGGAACCCGAACCGCATGCCCGAGTACTCGGTGGCGAAGCCCGCGACGATCTCGGAGTCGGCCTCGGTCAGGTCGAACGGCGTCCGGTTGGCCTCGGCGGTGGCGGCGATGAAGAAGATCAGCGCGCCGAGCGGCTGGCGGAACACGAACCAGTCCCAGAACCCGCCGGCCTGCGTGTCGGCGATCTGGTACACGCTCATCGTGCCGGCGAGGAGGATCAGGCCCACGACGCTGAGCGTCAGCGGGATCTCGTAGCTGACGACCTGCGCCGCGGAGCGAAGCCCGCCCAGGAGCGAGTACTTGTTGAAGCTCGACCAGCCGGCCATCAACAGGCCGACGACCGTCATCCCCCCGACCGCGAACAGGTACAGCAGGCCGATGTTGAGGTCCTGACCGACGAGCCCCGGCCCGAACGGGATGACGAGGAACGTCATGACCGCGGTCAGGAACACGATGACCGGCGCCCAGGTGAACACGAACGAGTCGGCGCCGGTCGGGGTGAAGTCCTCCTTCATGAGGACCTTCAGGCCGTGCACGACCGACAGGAGGGAGCCGGCGGGACCGACGCGGTCCGGGCCGATCCGAAGGTTCATCAGCGCGATGACCTTCATCTCCATGTAGATGATGATGAACGCGGCCGGGATGCTGAACAGCAGGATGCCGGTGACCGCGACCACGAACCGGACGACGTCGATGTTCGCCGAGAGCAGGTCCACGAGCAGCGGGCCCGCGAACAGGGCGAACAGCACCGTCGCGATCGGCCCGATGATGAACACGAGCAGGGCGAGCGGCAGCAGCACGCGCCCGAGCACGGTCATGTTGCCCCAGGCGCGGTTGAGCGTCGTCACTTGTCGACCCCGCCCATGATCGGGTCGAGGCTGGCCATGACCGCCATCGTGTCGGCGACCAGGTTGTCCTTCATCAGCAGCGGGACGAGCTGGAGCGCGATGAACGACGGGTCGTGGATGCGCATCCGGAACGGCTGGTCGGAGCCGTCGGAGATCGCATAGGTGGCGTACATGCCGCGCGGGCCTTCGACCGCGGCGAAGGCGCGACCGGGGCGGGGCCGCAGGAGCCGCGGCAGCTTCGCCATGACCGGCCCGTCGGGCATGTTGTGGAGGCACTGGTCGATGATCCGCAGGCTCTGCTTCACCTCGTCCACGCGGAGCAGGTAGCGGTCGAGGCAGTCACCACCGTTGTGCCCGCGCGTCGGGACGTCGAACTCGAGCTCCGGATAGACGGAGTACGGGTGCGCCCGGCGGACGTCGTACGGGGTGCCCGTCGCACGCAGGTTGGGGCCCGTGACCGCCATGCGCAGGGCCGTCTCCCGGTCGAGGCGCCCGAGGTCGCGCATCCGGCGGACGAAGATCTCGTTCTCGTTGAGCAGCTGCGTGTTCGCCTCGTGCTGCGCGGCCGCGCGGGTCATCCAGTCGCCGAGGCGGGACATGAAGTCGTGGTTGATGTCGCCGTTGACGCCGCCGATCCGGAAGTAGTTGAACAGCAGGCGCTGCCCCGTGATCGAGGCGAGCATCTCCGCGATCTCGTCGCGTTCGATGAAGCTCCACAGGATCGGCGTCAGCCCACCCAGGTCGAGCGCCATCCAGCCCATGAACAGCGCGTGCGAGAGGATGCGGTTGAGCTCGCCCGTCAGCACCCGGATGTACTCCGCGCGGCGCGGCACCTCGACGTCGAGCAGGCGCTCGAACGCCATCACCGGGGACCACTCGCAGAACAGCGAGCTGATGTACTCAAGCGGGTCCACCTGGCTGTTGATGTGGTGGTAGTCCGAGTTCTCGCACAGCTTCTCGACACCCCGGTGGAGGTAGCCGAGCACGGGGTCGAGGTCGACGACCTGCTCCCCGTTGATCTTGAGCACGACCCGGAGCACGCCGTGGGTGGACGGGTGCTGCGGGCCGAAGTTGATGAACATCTCGCCGTCGCCGAGCTCGTAGAACTCGGCCTCGCGCTCGGTGCGCGGCGGGTACGGCGGGATCGCCTCGAACTGCCCGATCGAGTCGTCGAGCAGGATCCGTGGGTCGTCGGCCGACGGGTGCCGGTGGGGCGTCGAGGGTGCCGTCATCGTCAGGCCTTGACCGTGCGCCGGACGACACGCTCCGTGGCCTGCGCCGGCGCGTGCGTCTGCTCCATGTGGCGGACGCCCCCGCCCGGCGAGCGAGCCGCGTCGTCCGCGAGGTAGAAGTCCTTGCGCAGGGGGAAGCTGGTGTAGTCCGGGGGCATGTAGATCCGGCGCAGGTCGCGGTTGCCCTCGAAGATGATCCCGAACATGTCGTAGGCCTCGCGCTCCATCCACTCCGCCCCGGGCCACAGGCCCGTGAGCGACGGGACGCGCGGGTCCTCGCGCGGCATGCCGTCCGCGATGACCCGGAGCCAGTCGGGCGTCGTCGCGGACCACAGGTGGTACACGACCTGCATGTGGCTGCCGGTGTCCACCCCGGCGAGGTCGGCGAGCAGCTGGAAGTCGAACGAGGGGTCGTCGTGGAGCTCGCGCATGACCTCGGGGACGTCCGACGGCGCGATGCGGATCTCGGTCTGGTCGTGACGCTGCCGGACGGGGCCCGTCAGGCGCTCGCCAAATCGCGCCTCGAGGCGCTTCCGGAGCTGGCGGTCCATCGGCTAGATGTCCTGCGGCACGTTGGGCCCGATGGCCCGCTCCTGGAACTGCCCGCGCCGCTCCTTGACCAGCTGCTGGAGCTTCATCATCCCGTAGATCAGGCCCTCCGGGCGCGGCGGGCACCCCGGCACGTAGACGTCGACCGGCATGATCCGGTCGATGCCCTCGATCGTGCTGTAGGAACGCTTGTACCGCCCGCCCGAGCAGGTGCAGTCGCCCATCGCCACGCACCACTTGGGCTCGGGCATCTGCTCCCACAGGCGGATGAGCGGCCCCGCCATCTTCGTGGTGAGGGTGCCGGCGACGATGAGCACGTCGGCCTGGCGGGGCGAGGCGCGGAACGGGAACATGCCCCAGCGATCCATGTCGTTGCGCGAGGTCGCGGCAGACATCATCTCCATCGCGCAGCAGGCAAGGCCCGACAGCAGCGGCCACAGGCTGTTCATCCGGATGAGGTCGAGGACGACGTCGGCCTTGGTGGGGACGACGTCGAGCGCGCCCCAGCGCGCGTCGTCCTTCAGGACGACGTCGGAGCCCTCGAGATCGCCGAGATGCAGGTGCTCGCTCTCCCGGCCGCCGCCATATGCAGTCTGGCTGCTGGAGGACCACAGCGTGTTGGGAACGACGATCGGCTGGCTGAGATCGCGCGGCGTCGTCGTGACGAGCGCGGACGGCGCCTGGCCCGGCTGGTCCGAGGCCATCTGGGCGGCCTTGTCCGGACCGGTGCCGAGCTCGCGCGCGCCTGCGTCAGCCTCGGGGGGTGTCAACGCCATGACAGGACTCCCTTGCGCCACGCGTAGGCGAGGCCGAACAGGAGGATGCCGACGAAGATCAGCATCGAGAGGAACAGGCGCCCGAGATCGGCGTCGGGTGTTCCGGCGAAGATCAGCGCCCACAGGAAGATGAAGATCACCTCGATGTCGAACGCCACGAACATCAGCGCGTAGATGTAGAAGCTGATGCCGAAGCGCGCGTGGGTATCGCCGTACGTGTCGATGCCCGACTCGTACGGATAGCCCTTGTGCTGATCGCCGCGCACGCGGTGGGAGATCAGCCACGCAAGCCCGATCGTGAGGAAGACGAAGGACACGCCCGCGAAGGCGTAGCCGACGACGTACCAGATCCCGGTCACGAGGTCCTCGATGTCGAGCGCAGGCCGGCGATCGGTAGCGGACGCCAACCCGCGTTCGAGGTTGATTCGGTGGGTCTGCCGCGCCTCGCAGGCCCGGCATCACCATTCTAGCAGCGGCGCCCGCGGCACGACCCCGGCGGCCCCCTGGACGAGGGGCCTCAACCGCCCCCGGGAACCAGGCGTTCGAGGCCGGCCAACCGCGTTTCCCGCGGCAGGCCGCGACCGAACGCGAGGACGCGGTATCCGCCCATGCCGCGCGGATCGAGCAGCCGGGCGAGGGCGCTCCGCAGCTCGAAGGCCTCCTGCAGTCCTGCGCCGTCGCGACGGAGGTACGCCTGCGTCAGGTCCCCCGTGCCGAGGGCCGCGACGAGCTCTGCCTGGGTGGTCTCGCCGACCGCCTCGAGGCCGGCGTGGGCAGCCGCCGCGCGCACGGCGGCGAGGTCGACGGTCGCGGTGAGGTCCTGCCGCCCGACGTGCCGGAACGGATCGGCCCCGACCGCGTGCGCGGCGAACCCGCGCAGGGTGCCGGTCGGTCGGCGAACCGCGTCGTGAAGCGCAGCGGGCTCGTCCGCGTAGTCCACGAACACGACGACACCGCGTGCGAGGTGACGCGTTGCGCGCGCGACCCATGGGGCGAGCTCGAGGCAGACCTCCGTCACCTGCCCGTCCGCGAGCACCACCCCTTCCCCGGCGAGCCGCGCCGCGAGCCCGGCCGTCGACGGCGGGGCCTCGACGGCGACGAAGGCATCGCCCTCGAGGCCGACGAGGAGCTCGGCGATCCCGCCGGGGAGCGAAGGCCGGCCGATGACCCGGTGGACGGGCAGCGCGTCGAGGACCTCGTTCGCGATCACGGCGCCTGTCTCGCCGCCGCTTGGCGCGTCCACGATCAGCGCGCGGTCGAGCCGCAGCGCCGCGAGCCGGTCGCGGAGGCCCTCGACGCGGGCGGGCTCCACCTCGACCGGGCGGTACCGGAGGGCCGCGACGAGTGGCGACCCGATGTCCCGGAGCCCGCCGAGGAGGCCCGCGGCGAGCGCTCCCGTTCCCGCGCCCGGTTCCGTGATCGTGAAGGGCTCCGGTCGCGCGAGCGCCTCCCACGCCTGTTCGAGGAGCCGGCCGAGCACGGCGCCGAAGATCGGGTGCGCCTCGGGGGCGGTGAGGAAGTCGCCCCCTCGACCGGGCCCCGGATCGGGCCGCCGGTAGTAGCCGTGGCCCGGCTCGTACAACGCCCGGTCCATGAACCGGGCGAACGTGATTGGACCCGACGACCTGATCTCCTCGCGGATCCGCTCGGCGAGCTCCTCATCGTCGCCTGCCGCCTGAGGATCGGGCAGCGCGTCGCGCCGTTGGCCCGGCTCGATGTGCATCAGCCGGCGTCCGCCTCCCGCGGGAGCCCCAGCGCCAGCGCCGCGCCGGGGCCGACGAGCGTGTGCGCGCCAAGGAGGATCGGGATGGGAGCCGACGCCGCCGACGCCGTCAAGGCACGCAGCCACGGATCAGCGACGCGGTCGGGGAGCAGCAGGTCGCTCGCGTACCGGTCCTCGGGGGGCGGCCACGCCGACTCGTCGGCGCCGGCTCGCGCCGCCATGAGGACCCGCGTATCCAGCAGCGCACCGTCGGCATGGTCCGCAACGAGCTCGCCGAGGCGTGCCGGACCGGCCTGCTCGAGGAGGTGCGCGAGGAGACTCCGGGGTGGCCGCCTGTTGGGCCGGCCGCGCGTCGTCGCCAGCATCGCCGTGCGCAGGCCACGCTCCTCGATGACGGCTCGCGTGCGCGCGCGCGAGCCACGCTCCACGGCGCGCAGGTCGTCGCCGTTCACGCGACCGGCGAGCAGCAGCTCTGCGCCGACGTCCTGCGCGAGCCCGCGTAGCGCCGCCAACCGGGCACGCACGGGCTCGGCGTCGGCGTGGGCGGGAACGGGCGTCAGCCCTGGTCCTGGCGCGTTTCCCGCGGCATCGGGTCCCGTTCCGGCGCCCGCGGCGAGCAGCAGGAGATCGAGCGGCGAGTCGATGTCGAACGCGAGGTCGCGCCGGGTCGCGAGGTCATGCACGGGCACGCCGGCAACCTCGGCCAGCCAGCGGGGCAGCGCGTTGTCGGTGGGCAGGTCCTCCGGGACGTCGCGCAATGCGTTCCCGGCGCACGCGACCGCGATCGCGTCGGCCGAGTACGCGTTGTTCGCCAGGGCCGCGGGCTCGTCTCCCGCGGCCGCCTCCACGAAGGTGCGCCGGTCGCGGACGGTGGCGAGCGGCATCGCCCCCGCCCCCAGCAGCACCAGCCCGCCCGATCCATGGAGCGCCACGACCCGACGCAGCCGTGCGCCGAACGGGGCGGCATCGGCCGGCTCGCGGTGGACCACGACCTGCCCTGCTCCGGCCGCGGCGAACGCCGCAGCGTGCCGTTCGCCGAGTGCCGTACGCGCGTCGTCGAGGAGCGTCCCGAGCACGCCAGCGCCCGGAGGCAGGGCAGGCGCGAGAATGACGACCGTGACAGGCTGGGGCACGGGCCCGAGTCTAGCGAGCGGGAGGAGTGGTGCCGTGAGCCGGGTCCGGGCGTATGTCGGCCTCGGAGCGAACCTCGGCGATGCCGCGGGGACCCTCGCGGCCGCCGTGCACGCCCTCGCCGTGCTCCCCGGTGTCCGTCTCGTCGGCGTGTCCCGCCTGTACGCGACGGAGCCCGTCGGAGTGACCGACCAGCCCGAGTTCCGGAACGCCGCGGTCGCGCTCGACGTGCCGGCTGGCCGCCGGCCCGAGGACGCGGCGGTCGCCCTGCTCATCGCGCTCAAAGGCCTCGAGCGTGCGTTCGGCCGGCAGGCACGGGAGCGGTGGGGACCGCGCGAACTGGACCTCGATCTGCTGATGTTCGGCCGCCATCGCATCGAGGTCGCGCGACCGCCCGCCGGGCGCAGCGACGACCCCGCGAAGGCATCGCTGCCGCTCACGGTCCCGCACGCGGAGGCACGCGAGCGGCTGTTCGTGCTCGCGCCGCTCGCCGACCTCGCGCCGGGGCTCGTGCCCCCGGGATGGGGCGAGTCCGTCGCGACCGCACGCGAGCGTCGCGTCCGCGAGGAGGGCGATGACGCGGCCCGGTCGATCGCCCGCTGGGACGGCGAGGGTTGGGTCGGGGGACGCTAGAGGCGGACGGCCGGCGGCCGGTCGCGGTCGAACATGTGGACGGTGTCGACGAATCGGACCTGCTTCGACTGGTACGCCATCACGAGCGAGTGCGTCCGCGCCCCACCGCCGAAGAACCGGACGCCCTCGAGCAGCTCGCCGGCCGTGACGCCGGTCGCCGCGAAGACCAGCTCCTCGCCACTCGCGAGGTCCTCGGTCCGGTAGACGTGGCTCTCGTCGGCGTGGCCGAGCATCGTCTTCGCCCGCTCCCGCTCCTCGTCGTTGCGGAACCGGAAGCGCGCCTGGATCTCGCCGCCGAGGCAGCGGAGCGCGGCGGCCGTGATGACACCCTCGGGCGCGCCGCCGATGCCCATCACCGCGTGCACGCCGGTTCCCTGCACGGCGCACGCGATGGCGGCCGAGACGTCGCCGTCCGTGATCAGCTTGATCCGCGCCCCGGTCCCGCGGACCTCGGCGATCAGCGCCTCGTGCCGCGGACGGTCGAGGATGATGACCGTGATGTCCGACGGCTTGCGTCGGAGGGCCTCGGCGATCCGGTTCGTGTTCTCGGCGGCGGGCCGGGTGATGTCGACGCATCCGGCCGCGATCGGCCCGACGGCGAGCTTCTCGAGGTACGTGTCCGGCGCGTTCGTCAGGCCGCCCGTCTCGGACGCGGCGAGGACCGTGATCGCCCCGCCCTGCCCGGTGGCGACGAGGTTCGTCCCCTCGAGCGGGTCGACCGCGATGTCCACCTGCCCCGCGTCACTGCCATCGTGCCGGCCGACCTGCTCCCCGATGTACAGCATCGGGGCGTCGTCCCGCTCGCCCTCGCCGATGACGATCGTGCCCGCGATGTCCGTCTCGTCCATCGTGCGGCGCATGGCCTCGGTCGCGGCCTGGTCGGCCTCGTCCCGCTGCCCCTTGCCCATGAACCGCGCGGATGCGATCGCCGCGGCCTCCGTGACCCGGACCATCTCGAGCGCCAGGAGCTGTTCCATCTCGTCCTCCGGCTGCCCGGCTCGGGCGGGTGCGCGCGAGCGCGCGGGATCTCCGGGGCTAGTGGCGGAAGTGGCGGACGCCGGTGAAGACCATCGCGAGGTGATGACGATCGGCGACCTCGATGGCCATCTCGTCCCGGATGGAGCCGCCCGGCTGGATGATCGCCGTGACACCCGCGTTCGCCGCGACCTGGATCCCGTCGGGGAACGGGAAGTACGCGTCGGAGGCCATCACGGCGAGCTTCGCGCGGGCGCCGGCGCGCCGCAGCGCGATGTCGACCGAGGTGTTGCGCGACGCCTGCGCGGCGCCGATCCCCACGGTCGACCCGTTGCGCGCGAGGACGATCGCGTTGGACCGGACATGGCGGACCGCGCGCCACGCGAACAGGAGATCCGTGAGCTCCCCCAGCGTCGGGTGGCGCTGGGTGACCACCTGGAGCTGCGCGCGGTCGATGTCCAGCGCGTCGATCGCCTCCACGAGCAGGCCGCCGCCCACGCGCTTGAAGTCGAGGTTCGCGATGCCGTAGTCGCGCATGCCCTCGACCGGGCTCGCGGGGACCGTGAGGAGCTCGAGGCCCTGCTTGCCGCGCAGGTTCCCCAGGGCCGCCTCGGAGAATCCCGGCGCGATGACGGCCTCGTACGAGTTCGCGGCGATCTCGCGGGCGGTCGCGCCGTCGAGCTCCCGGTTGACGCCGACGATCCCGCCGAACGACGACACGGCGTCCGTGTCGAGCGCCCGGCGGTATGCCTCGACGAGATCCGGCGCCGACGCGATCCCGACCGGGTCCGTGTGCTTCGTGATGACGACGGTCGGTGCCGTGTAGTCGGCGGCGATCCGGAACGCGGCGTCGAGGTCGAGCAGGTTGTTGAACGTCGGCGGTGCGCCCTGGAGCTGCGTCGAGTCGGCGATGGAGCCGCTGCGGTGAGTCGTCTCGCGGTAGAACGCCGCGCGCTGGTGCGGGTTCTCGCCATAGGGGAGGTCCGCCACCTTCTCGAGCACCAGCGCCAGGCGCTGGGGGTAGGTGTTGTTCGAGATCTGGTTGAGGTACGCGGCAATCTCGGCGTAGTAGGCGGCGACGGTGCTGAACGCGTCGGCCGCGAGCCGGTAGCGGGTGTCGGCGCTCACCTGGGCAAGCGTCTGGAGCTCGTCGAGCACGAGCGGGTAGTGGTCGGGCCCGCACACCGCGGCGACGCCCGCGGCATTTCGTGCGGCGGCGCTCAGCAGCGCCGCGCCCGCCACGTCGATCATCTCGATCGCCTCGTCGATCGCGATGTGGCCGCGGCCGACCTCCGGCGCGAACGGCTTGACGTTGACCACGACGAGGTCCAGCAGCCCGATCCCGTGCTCCGCGAGCTGCTCGAGCTGGCCGGGGACGTCGCGACGCGCGAGGATGCCCGCGTAGATCGCCGGGTGGAAGGTCCGCACCTGGCCCCCGACGAGCGGCGGGACCGCGGTCAGGTCCGATACCGACGCGACCTCGATCCCGTCCGCGGCGAGATGATCGCGCGTGCCGTCGGTCGCATACAGCTCGACGCCCAGGCGCTGGAGGTCCCGCGCGAATCCAGTGATCCCGTCGCGGTTGGCGACCGAGAGCAGCGCACGCACCTGCGCGGTTCCTCCTCGGGGCAGTTCCTCGGCGGTGCCGGGGCCGACCCGAGGGCGGAACGGTCCCGGGGTCGTGCCTGGGCGGGCACGCTTGCGGCGGAGTATACCCAGCCGCATGGCATACTCGGACCGCCCTGCGAGGCGCCCGACTCGCGTCCGTCCCTCGGAGACCCTGCCGCGTGAACCTGTGGCCGTGGGAATACCTGTTCCAGGCGTACGACCAGCAGAACTTTCCGGACCTGTACGTCCCGCTCACGCTGGCCTCGCTGGTCGCGCTGATCGCGACGATCGCGTTCTACAACATCCGGACGCGCCAGCTGCACCGCCATCTGATCCACCTCCAGATGTACGAGTGGATCCTGTGGACGGCGGTGATCGTGTTCGGCCTGATGCTCGTGTACTGGGTGTTCAACTTCGACTTCTTCATCGCGCTCGCGACGCTCGTCGTCGGCCTCGGCACGCTGGTGTGGATCCGGTTCGTCCGGTTCCCGCCGTACCTCCGCGCGTACGAGCGCCAGCTCGCGAAGGCGCGCTACTACTCCCGGGAGCGGTTCACCCGCCCCGAGTCGACCATCCGGGCCAGGAACTCGCGGCGCCGCCGGCGCCGCTGACCGATCCCGTGCCGATCGAGGTCAGGCGGTTCGGGGTCGGCCATCGCCGGCCGGACGGGCCGCCGGGGACGACCGGCATCGCGGCCCAGGTGATCGAGACGGGGCCGACAGGCGTGATCGCCGAGCTCGCATTCGACCGCCGCGCGCGGATCACGCCCCACGCCAACCCCAACTGGACGTACTTCCTGGTGATCGAAGGCGGTGGCTGGGTGGGGGTGGGCAGCGAACGCACGCGTGTTCTGGCGGGCGAGGCCGTCGTCTGGCCACCCGACATCCTCCACGCCGCGTGGACCGACGGGACGCCGATGCGCGCGATCGTCGTCGAGCTCGTCCGACCGCCCGACCAGCTCGCAGCGGGGGTGATCGAAGGCGTCGTGGCGGCGCTGCCGGCCGGGGACGTGCCACGCCGCGCGACGCCGCGTGCAGGAAAGGGGGAGGGCAGGCTCCGACCGCGCCCGGTCAAGCCGGTCGTCGGCACCGACGGCGAGGACGAGGGGGAGCCCCTCTAGCC
>DATFQL010000143.1:0-12219 GCA_035264305.1 Candidatus Limnocylindrales bacterium
GGGAAGGCACATCTCCGGCCGTCGCGATCGCCGCCGCCCCGCCCACCGGGATGGACTGCTCCGTCCGGCGACGACGGCGGGCTTCGGTGCGATCGGTGCGCTTCGCGCGGGCCAACGGACTCCTCCTGTGGGACGGGCCGAGCGCGGGGACGGGCGCCACGGGCCGATGCATCGTACCCGGGAACCACCCGACCGGGTGAGTGGCGGATAAGCGGGCGCGCCTAGGATCGCGTCCTGTCCCTGAGGCAGGTCTCTCCGCCGTGACCCTTTCCCGCCCCGACGACTCCCGCCAGGAGGTCCTCGATGGCGCGTGCCCGGATCGCGGTGCTGGCCGCGATGCTCATCGTCCTGCTGCTCGGCGGTTCCGCCGCACCCGTCGTCGTGCCGCGGCTGACGACGGTCCCAGTGGCAGCGGTGGGGTGGCCGCCCTCGACCGGGCTGCTCGTCGCGGAGATCGTCACGGGCGGGGCGTCTGCATCGGACGAGTACATCGAGCTCACGAACGCCTCTCAGGGGCCGCTCGATCTCGCGGGGCTCGAGGTCGTCTACGTCACGAGCACCGGCGCGACCGTGACGAGGAAGGTGGGCTGGACCACGGCGACGCTGCTCGAGCCCGGGCGGCACGTGCTGCTCGCGAACAGCCTGGGCGTGTACGCGGCGCTCGCCGATCTCCAATACACCGGCGGCCTCGCCGCGACCGGTGGCTCGATCGTGCTCCGCGCGACCGGCGGCACGGCAGTCGACGCCGTCGGCTGGGGCGACGCGACGAATACGTTCGTCGAGGGAACCGTCGCCGGTGCCCCTGCGGCCGGGACCTCGATCGAGCGGCGGCCGGGTGGCTCTGGCGGCAACGTCCAGGACACGAACGACAACGGGACGGACTTTGTCGGCAACGGTAGTCCGCTTCCCCAGAACGCGGTGGCATCGCCCGTCCCCGGGCCGGGCGCGTCGCCGACGCCGACCGTGATGCCGACGACGTCACCGACGCCGACGATCACACCGAGCGCGTCACCGACGCCGACGCGGACTCCTGGTCCGACGGCATCGCCCGCTCCGACGCCTTCGCCCACGCCCGTCCCCACGCCGACGCCCACCAACGCACCAACGGCCACGCCCACCGCGACGCCGACGCCGAGCCCGTTGGCGACGCCAACGCCGACTCCGAGCGCGACCCCAACGGCCGCGCCGACGTTGACGCCGTCGCCGACCGCACCCTCGCCGAGTGCGTCTCCGACAGTCGTCCCGACCCCGACGCCTGAGGCGATCCTGACCATCGAGGCGGCGCGCGCGCTCCTTGACGAGGCACCGGCTCGGATCGGGGGAACGCTGACGACTGCCCTTGGTTCACTCGAGAGCGGGCGGAGCGGCTTTGTGCAGGACGAGACAGGCGGGATCGCCATCTACCTGGACGCGGCGTTCGTGTCCCCGCTCCCCGCCGGCTCCACGATCCGCGTCACCGGCGTCCTCGACACCCGATACGGCCAGCGGACGCTACGTGCCGCTGCCGCGGACATCGAGATCGTCGGAAGCGCCGACCTTCCCGAGCCACTCGCCGTGTCGACGGGCGAGGCGTCCGAGCCGCTCGAGGGCCTCCGGCTGGAGCTCGCCGGAACGGTCACCGAGGCACCAGCGGCGCTCTCGGACGGGCTGGGGATCACGGTCGACGACGGCACCGGTCCCGTGCGAGTGATCGCCGGCTCCGACGCGCTCGGATCCCTCCTGGTCATCAAGGGTGACGACGTCATCGCTCGCGGTCCGCTCGGCCAGCGTGACAGCTCGGGCGCGGGCACATCCGGGTATCGCCTCCACGCGACGCTCGCGGGCGAGCTCGAGCGCGTGGCGCCTCCGTCTCCGACGCCGACCCCCACGGCCTCGGCGACGCCCGGAGCCAACCCGACGCCTTCGCCGAGCGCGGGCGCATCCACGACGCCCAGCCCCTCGCCGACGCCCGCCGTGTCTCCCACGCCGGTCCCGACGACGTCCCCGTCTCCGCCGACGGGAAATCCGCCCCTGTCCATCGCAAACGCCAAGCGGGTCCCCGTCGGGCAGCAGGCTCGCACGCGCGGCGTGGTCGTCGCCGAAGCAGGCCGGCTCGGGACCCCGCGGGTGCTCGCGATCGGCGACGTGACGGGCGGCATCGCCGTCCGGGTCCCCGACGGTGTGACGCTCCCGCCGAGAGGCGCGGTCCTCGAGATCGAGGCCGTCATGGCGGACCCCTACGGGCAGCTTGAGCTGCGGCCAACCGCGAGCGGCATCACGATGATCGGGACGGCGGCCGTTCCAACCCCGCTCGCGATCACGGCCGGCGAGGCCGGAGAGGCGACCGAGGGCCGGCTCGCGAGGGTCCGGGGCACCATCACCACCGCCGCGACGAAGGCGACCAGCGGCGACATCACGCTGTCGATCGACGGTGCCGACGGCGCGTCGCTGCGGCTCGTTGCCGACGCGAGCGCGGCCCTCGACGTGTCGATCCTCCGCAAGGGCGCGACGGCGACCTTCGTCGGGATCGTCGGCCAGCGCGCGTCGCGGAAGGGCGTCCTCGACGGGTACCGGCTGTGGATCCGCGACCGGGCCGACATCACGTCGGTGACCCAACCGTCCCCGTCCTCGTCGGCGACCCCGAAACCGACGCGATCTGGGGGCGCGGGCGCCGGCGCGACGAGCGTCGTCTCGATCGCGACCGCGAAGACTCGTGACGGCGGTTCGGTGACGATCGAGGGGGTCCTGACGACGACTGTGACCCTGCTCGACGCGAGTGGTCGGCGAGCCGTGGTCGAGGACCGGACGGCGGCGATCGAGGCATATCTTCCGCAGGCCGACGGCCGCCTCCGCATCGGGACGCGCGTCCGCCTCACCGGAACCGTCGGCAAGGCCTGGGGCGCGCCGAGGCTCAAGGTCACGGACGTCCGCGTCCTCGGAACAGGATCGGTCTCGCCGGCGGCACTGCGAGGCACGCCGACAGCGGCGCTCGA
The DNA here is from genome assembly GCA_035264305.1 of Candidatus Limnocylindrales bacterium. Classification (GTDB taxonomy): domain Bacteria; phylum Chloroflexota; class Limnocylindria; order Limnocylindrales; family CSP1-4; genus CAIXZV01. Next base: position 2,973 of record DATFQL010000143.1, read on the forward strand.
GTGGCGGCTCGTGCGGGTCACCGGAACGATCGCGGACGTGAAGCGCAACGGCGACCGCTGGACGGCCGACCTCGTGACCTCGGGCTCCGCGAAGGTCGCGCTCGCCGGCGTCGCGGGCAGCGGGATCGCGGGGACGACGCTCGCCGAGGGCCGCAGCGCAACGGTCACGGGGATCGTGAAGCGGCCCTACCCGACGGCCACGGATCGACGGTTCGCGGTGGTGCCCCGTCGGACCTCGGACATCGCGCTCGGCGCACCGAGCGCCGCACGCGCGGGTGCCGGTGCCGCTGAGGCGTCAGCGCCAGCGAGCCCCGGGAGCAGCTCGGCCTCGTCCCCGGCGGGCGGCACCGTTCCCGACGTCGACCTGCGCGATCTCGGCGCGCATCTTGGTGCCCGCGTCCGCGTCGGCGGTCTCGTCACGAGCCTGGAGGCGGACGGTTTCCGGCTTGACGACGGGACGACCGTCGGCCGCGTCGTGCTCGGCGATGGAGCCACCTCGCTCCTCGAGGTACTCGCCGTGGGAGACGCGCTCAACGCGACCGGCGTCCCCGAGCAGCGCGACGAGCTGGTGCTCGTGATCGCCGACGCCGCGGACGTCGAGCTCGTCGCGGAGCTCGCGGCCCTCGCTCTCGATCCTGCCGGTGCCGAGCCGTCACCCAGCGAGGACACCGATCGCGCCGTTCTCGCCGCGTCACTCGAACGAGGCATCGGCATCGATCCGGCCTCGGCCGGCCTCGGGACGCTCGGGCTCGTCGCGGCGCTCTCGGTTGCCGCGACGCTCGCGCGCCGCCACCGCGCCCAGCGTGTGCTGCGCCGGCGGATCGTCGCCCGGCTCGAGGCGATCGCGGGGCACGACGGTGGCCGCAGCCGCTCGACGCCGGCATCGCCCGGCCCCGACCGCGCTGCCCCTGTCCCGGTCGACACCTTCGAGAGCCGGATCCTCCGCCGCGACCCGCCCGGATGACGTCCGCAAGCCTGCTCTGGCAAGCTGCCTGACCCGCCAGAGCGACGCTCGTCGCCGATCTGCGCACGGTTCCGGCAGGTGTGCGGACGTCCCGTCGGCCTGTGCGCGCACGACCCGTCCGGGCGGTGCGTCCAGGCCGAGCAGGCCTCGAGCATGGCGCGAGACAGCCTCGAGCACGTGCCGAGAGAGCCGCGAGCACGCGCGATTCGTGCGTGGATCGGCTTGACGCTCGCAGAATCACGCCCCTATGCTCGGCCGCAGCCTCACGCTCAATCGTGCGTGAGCTGAACAGGAGCCGTCCTTGCCACAGGCGGATACGCGCGTCGCCGTCCCCGCCGGTGAACGGCAGTACCACATCGGGCTCGGTCCGGGTGAGCTCGCCGACTACATCCTCCTCCCCGGGGACCAGGACCGCGTCGCGCGGATCGCGGCTCATTTCGACTCGGTCGAGCGGACCCACCGCCATCGCGAGTTCGCGAGCGCAACCGGCGAGTACAGAGGACTCCGCGTGTCGGCCGTCTCGACGGGCATCGGCACGGACAACGTCGAGATCGTGCTCGCCGAGATCCTCCAGATCACCGAGCGGCCGGCCTTCATCCGGATCGGATCGTGCGGGGCGCTCCAGGACGGGATGGAGCTCGGCGACCTCGTCATCTCCACTGGAAGCGTGAGGCTGGAGACGACCACCAACTGGTTCGTCCACGAAGGCTATCCCGCGGTCGCGGACTACGAGTGCGTGCTTGCCCTCGAGGAGGCGGCGACCCGTCTGGGACACCGCCATCGCCAGGGCCTGACGGCGACCGCGCCGGGGTTCTACGGAGCGCAGGGACGGCCCATTACCCAACTTCCCATCCGATACCCTGACCTCGCGGAGGAGATGACGCGCCAGGGCATCCTGAACTTCGAGATGGAAGCCTCCGCGCTGCTCGTGCTCGCGGGTCTCGGGGGCTGCCGTGCAGGCGTCGTGTGCGCCGTGTACGCGAACCGTCTCACCGGCGAGTTCGTCGCGGGTGAAAGCAAGGACCGGGCGGAGGCCGCCGCCGTGGAGACAGGGCTGGAGAGCCTTGCGATCCTCGCGGAGATCGACCGCCAGAAGGCACAGGCCGGAGCGGCGCGCTGGCGCCCGTCGCTCTGGTCTCCCGCGTTGAGCGCCAGACCCAGCGATCCCGCGGACCCGAGAGGCGTGCTCTCGTGACGCGGCGTGCGTGAGGAGGAGCGATATGGCTCAGGCCTACTGCGTCAAGGACAAGCAAAAGGTCGAGGTCCAGAACGCGCAGCAGATCACGATGAAGAACGGCAAGCCGGCGCTCCAGGGCACGTGCCCGATCTGCGGCGGCAAGGTGTTCAGGATCGGCGGCTGACCGCCCGCCACAGGCCCTCATACGAGCCCCCTCCGGCCATGCCGGAGGGGGCTTGTTGCGAATCACGAGGAAGTGCCACGACTTCTCGCGACCAGGCGGACCGCGGCGGGGCGTGCGAGGACGTTTGCTAGGATTCGAGCCCTACCCGTTCTGCGTCCGATCCGAGGTCACTCCCTGTCCGCTGCGCCGCACCGGCTCCTGACCTCGGCACGATCCTGGCCCCACCGGGACGAGCGCGCACGGCCTTCCGCGGCTCTGCACGTGGCGCACGCGACGTGACCCACTCCCTCGCCCTCTCGGGCGCCCTCGGCCGACATCGCCGGGGTGCCCTCATTCGTCAGCACGAGCCGGCCCGCGCGTCTGCCCAGGCACCGGCCGGCACCCCGTTCCCGATCAAGGAGGTCCCTCGATGACCGTACGCGTGGGCATCAACGGCTTCGGCCGCATCGGCAGGCAGTCGCTCAAGGCGCTTCTCGAGCGAGCGCCCGACGTGGAGGTCGTCGCCGTGAACGACCTCGTCGACGTGCCGACCAACGCCCTGCTGTTCAAGCACGACTCGACGTATGGCGCCTTCGACGGCGACGTGTCGCACACCGACGACGCGGTGGTCGTCAACGGGAAGTCCATCAAGGTCCTCCAGGTCGCCGATCCGACCCAGCTGGGCTGGGGTGACCTCGGTGTCGACATCGTCATCGAGTCGACCGGACGCTTCACGGACGCGTCGAAGGCGAGGGCGCACCTCGACGCGGGCGCGAAGAAGGTCATCATCAGCGCGCCGGCAAAGGGGGAGGACGTCACGATCGTCCTCGGCGTCAACGAGGACACGTACGACCCTGCCGCGCACGCGATCATCAGCAACGCGAGCTGCACGACGAACTGCCTCGCGCCCGCCGCGAAGGTCGTCCACGACACGTTCGGCATCCGCCGCGGGCTGATGAACACGATCCACAGCTACACGAATGACCAGAAGATCCTCGACGTCGCGCACAAGGATCCGCGACGGGCCCGAGCCGCGGGTCTCAACATCATCCCGACCTCGACCGGCGCCGCGAAGGCACTCTCGCTGGTGATCCCCGACCTCAAGGGCAAGTTCGACGGCTTCAGCCTCCGGGTCCCGACGCCGACGGTCTCGATCGTCGACTTCACGGCCGAGCTCGATCGCGAGACGACGGTCGAGGGGCTGAACCAGGCGTTCATCGATGCCGCCGGCGGCCCGCTCGAGGGGATCCTGGGGGTGTCCGACGAGCCGCTCGTGTCGATGGACTTCAAGGGCGACACCCGCAGCTCGATCATCGACCTCGAGTCGAACATGGTCCTCGGTGGGAACTTCGTCAAGGTCATCGCCTGGTACGACAATGAGTGGGGCTACAGCTGCCGCGTCGCGGACCTCACCAGGTTCGTCGGCGAGCGCCTCGCCTGATCCCGGCCTGACGGAGCGGGCCTCGCGCCGGCTCCGGGAGGAAACGACCATGGAGAAGCTCACGGTCCGGGACCTGGATGCCGCCGGCAAGCGCGTCTTCGTGCGGGTGGACTTCAATGTCCCGCTGCAGGACGGCAGGGTCACCGATGACACGCGGATCCGGGCTGCCCTGCCGACGATCCGCCACCTCCAGGCGCAGGGCGCGCGGGTGATCCTCGCGAGCCACCTGGGCCGGCCGGCCGGCAAGGTGATGGATAGCCTCCGGCTGCGGCCCGTCGGGCAGCGGCTCGGCCAGCTCCTGGGCAAGACCGTCCCGGTCACGGGCGACGCGCTGGGCGCGGGCACGGAGGACGCCGTGCGGCGGCTGCGCAACGGCGAGGTGCTCCTCCTCGAGAACCTGCGCTTCCACGTCGAGGAGGAGCAGAACGACGAAGGGTTCGCGCAGGCGCTCGCCTCCTACGCCGACGTGTACGTCAACGACGCGTTCGGGACCGCGCACCGCGCCCATGCGTCGACGGTCGGGATCGCGAAGCTGCTGCCGGCGTACGCGGGCTTGCTGATGGAGAAGGAGCTGGCCAATCTCGGCAAGATCGTGACGAACCCAGAGCGGCCGTTCGCCGCGATCATCGGCGGCGCCAAGGTCAGCGACAAGATCAAGGTCCTCAAGAACCTGATCGACAAGGCGGACGTGCTGGTCATCGGTGGCGGCATGGCGAACACGTTTCTCCTCGCGCAGGGCAAGGCGGTGGGCAAGAGCCTCGCCGAGCCCGATCGCGTCGAGGACGCCCGGGAGATCCTCGCGAAAGCCGAGGCGAAGGGCGCGAAGGTGGTCCTGCCCGTCGACGTCGTCGTGTCCAAGGAGGTCACGCGCGGCACCGAGTACAAGACGATCTCCGCCGAGAAGGTTCCCGCGAGCTGGCATATCGTCGACGTCGGCAAGCAGAGCCTGGAGCAGATCCAGGATGCGCTCGCCGACGTGAAGACCGTGCTGTGGAACGGGCCGCTGGGCGTGTTCGAGATCCCGAGCTTCGCCCACGGGACGAAGGCCATCGCACGCTTCCTCGCCGACCGGGCGGAGCACGGAGCCCAGGTGGTGATCGGCGGCGGCGATTCGGTCGCGGCGATCAGCCAGCAGGGTCTCGCGGACAAGATGACCCATATCAGCACCGGTGGCGGCGCGAGCCTCGAGTTCCTCGAGGGCCGCGAGCTGCCGGGCGTCACGGTCCTGCTGGACCGGGAGCCGGAGACAGCCAAGTGAGCGACACAACCATCGCCTGGGTGGACGCGCGAGAGATCCTCGACTCCCGGGGCAACCCCACCGTCGAGGTCGACGTGGTCACCGAGGACGGCTCGCTCGGCCGGGCCGCGGTCCCTTCCGGCGCGAGCACCGGCGTCCACGAAGCGGTCGAGCTGCGTGACGGCGACAAGGCACGCTTCGGCGGCAAGGGTGTGCTCACGGCGGTCTCGAACGTGACCGAGCGGATCGGGCCCAGCCTGCTGGGCTTCGACGCCGCGGACCAGGCCGGCATCGACGACGTCCTCCTCGAGCTCGACGGGACGCCCAACAAGGGCGAGCTCGGCGCGAACGCGGTGCTCGGCGTCTCCCTCGCCTGCGCACACGCCGCGGCCTCCTCGCACGAGCTGCCCCTGTACCGATGGCTCGGCGGAGTCGGCGCGCGCGTCCTGCCGGTCCCGATGTTCAACATCCTCAACGGCGGCAAGCACGCCCAGGGCTCGACCGACTTCCAGGAGTTCATGGTCATGCCGGTCGGCGTCGCCTCGTTCGGGGAGGCGCTGCGGGCCGGGGCGGAGATCTTCGCGGCCCTGCGCACCATCCTCCACGACGAGGGGCTCGCGACCGGCCAGGGCGACGAAGGCGGCTTCGCGCCATCGCTGCCGTCCAACCAGGCAGCGGTCGAGGTGATCCTGCGAGCGATCGAGCAGGCGGGCTACACGCCCGGCGAGCAGATCGCGATCGCGGTCGACCCCGCGGTGAGCGAGCTCGTCGAGGAGGGCACCGGCAGCGACGGGCGGGCGCCGCGATACGTCCTGGCGAGGGAGAGCCGGACGCTCGAATCGGGGGAGATGGTCGACCTGTGGGCCGACTGGGCCGGCCGCTATCCGATCGTGTCGATCGAGGACGGGCTCGCCGAGGACGACTGGGACGGCTGGACGCTGCTCAACGAGCGCCTCGGGTCGAAGGTCCAGCTCGTGGGGGACGACCTGCTCGTCACGAACGTCGAGCGGATACGGCGCGCGATCGACGCTCGCGCCGCGAACTCCGTGCTGATCAAGGTGAACCAGATCGGGACCCTGACCGAGACGATCGACGCGATCGAGCTCGCGCGACGGGCTGGCTGGTCGGCGATCGTGTCCCATCGATCGGGCGAGACCGAGGACACGACGATCAGCGACCTCGTCGTCGCGATGGGCACCGGGCAGATCAAGACGGGCGCTCCGTCCCGCTCCGAGCGGGTGGCGAAGTACAACCGCCTGCTGCGGATCGCCGACGAGCTGGGCGACGACGCTCGCTACCTCGGTCGCGCCGTGCTCTCCGGCGCCGCCCTGCGCGGGGAGTTCTAGCCCTGGCCCGACTCTTCGACAGGGGGGCGATCACCGCCGCCTGGGTCGGCGTGGGGATGGCCGTGACGATCGGGATCTCGTTCCTGCTCGTCATCCCCATCGAGGCGATCTACACCGGCATCATCGCGCCCGGCTTCCCGATCGCGTGGCTCGCCGGCCTCGTGATCGGGTATTACGCCAACGGCCGGTCGAACCGTCACGGCGGCCCGTGGGGCCGGATCATCGCGAACGCGCTGCTCGCCGGCGCGGCGACCGCGATCACCTTCGCGCTCGTGTTCCTCGGCGTGAAGGCGTTGTTCTTCACGGCCGACAACGGCTACCGCGACGCCTCGACCGGTGGGCCCCTGAGTTGCGCGTCGGGTGCCGACTGCGTGTACCAGCGGTATCTCGAGCTTCAGCCCGACGTGCTCGAGGCCGCCGGGATCACGAACCCCGACGAGTTCACCGACTTCTACTGGAACCAGCAGCTCGACACCGCGCTCTCGCTCGCGGCGGCGACGGTGATCGCGGCGGCCGCCGGCGGCGTCGTGTTCCGGATCACGAACTCGCGCAAGCCCGAAGCCTCGACGGTCGCCTCGAGCGTCGGCCAGCGCTAGCTCGGGCGCGCGGGGAATCGAAACGCCCCGGTCGGTGACCGGGGCGTCGTGCCGAGGGGCGAGGACTACTCGCCCTTCTTCGCCTTCGAAGCCGTCGCCTTGGGGGCGGCCTTGGTGGCCGGCGCCTTGGCCCTGGTCGTCGTCGTCTTCGACGCCGCAGCCTTCGTCGTGGACTTCGCGGGGGCTTTCGCGGCCCGGGGGGCCGCCGGCTGGGTCTCGACCGGCGCGTCCACGACGGCCGGTGCCGTCTCGGCACGCGTCGTCCGCGACAGCGCCGCGCGCGCCTTGCCGGCCGCCGTCTGGGCGCCCTTCGCCTTCGTCGCCTTGCCGGCTGCGATGCGGGCCTTGGCGGCCTTGGTCGCCTGGGCCTTGGACGTGCTCTTCGCGACGTGACCGCCGACGACGGCGTTGCCACCCACGGCCGCATTCACCTTGCGGGTCAGGCGCGACTTGCGGCGCGCCGCGGCGTTGGGATGGATGGCGCCTGCCTTCGCGGCCCGGTCCAGGGCCGAGACGGCCTCCGCGAGCGTGACGGACACGTCGACGCCCTCCGTCGGGGTCTGCGCGACGGTGACGGCCTTGAGGACCAGCGTCTTCGCGACGGACCGCCGGGGCTGCAGGATGGCTCGCCGGCGCTCTGCCTGGCGGACGCGCTTCAGACCGGACGGGGTGCGAGCGCCCTGCCACTTCCGGGGGGTTCTAGCCACGTTGGCTGATCTCCAATCGGTGAGTTCGAGTGTGTGATCGACGCGCGCCGGCGAATCCTGCCCGCGACGCGACGGCGAATGGTAGCAGAGCGCCGCCGGAGACGGCCAGCGTCAGGCCGGCCGCACCCGCCGCGCGCGGTAGCGGGTGATGAGGGCCGACGTTGACGCGTCGTGATCGGCGGCAACGGGCTCGTCCTCGCGGAGCAGCTCGTCGGCGATCTTCGTGGCGAGGACCTTGCCCAGCTCCACGCCCCACTGGTCGAACGAGTCGATGCCCCAGATCACGCCCTCGACGAAGACCTTGTGCTCGTACAGCGCGACGAGCGTGCCGAGGATCCGCGGCGTGAGCCTGTCGGCGAGGATGACGCTCGTGGGCCGGTTGCCCTCGAACACCCGCGCGTCGACCTGGTGCGCGGGCACGCCCGCCGCCTCGACCTCCTCGCGCGTCTTCCCGAACGCGAGCGCCTCCGCCTGCGCGAACAGGTTGGCCATCAGCAGATCCTGGTGCTCGCCGATCTCGGTCGTCGCGTTGACGAACCCGATCAGGTCCGCGGGGACGATCCGCGTGCCCTGGTGGAGCAGCTGGTAGTACGCGTGCTGCCCGTTGGTGCCGGCCGTGCCCCACACGATCGGCCCCGTGTCGTAGGTGACGCGCGTGCCGTCCAGGCGGACGGACTTGCCGTTCGACTCCATGTCGAGCTGCTGGAGGTAGGCCGGGAATCGCGACAGCTCCTGGCTGTACGGCAGCACCGCATGCGTCTCGAACCCGAAGACGTTCCCGTACCAGACGCCGAGCAGCGCCATGAGGATCGGCAGGTTGCGCTCGGGCGGGGTCCGCAGGAAGTGCTCGTCCATGGCCCTGAACCCGGCGAGCATCTGCCCGAAGTCGTCGGGCCCCACGGCGACCATGAGGCTCAGCCCGATCGCCGAGTCCATCGAGTACCGGCCGCCGACCCAGTCCCAGAACCCGAACATGTTGGCGGTGTCGATGCCGAACTCGGCGACCTTCTCGGCGTTCGTCGAGACCGCGACGAAGTGCTTCGCGACCGCCGATTCGTCCTCGCCGAGACCGGCCAGGAGCCACTCGCGGGCGGTGCGGGCATTGGTGAGGGTCTCGAGCGTCGTGAACGTCTTGCTCGCGACGATGAACAGCGTCTCCGCGGGATCCAGGTCCGCAGTCGCGTCACGCATGTCCGTGCCGTCGACGTTGGACACGAACCGGAAGCGCATCGAGCGATCGCTGTAGTTGATGAGCGCCTGGGTCGCCATCGCCGGCCCGAGGTCGCTGCCGCCGATGCCGATGTTGATGACGTTGCGGATCCGCTTGCCGGTCGCGCCTGTCCAGTCGCCGCTCCGGACCCGCAGGGCGAATGACGCCATCCCGTCGAGCACGGCGTGGACGTCCTTCGCGATGTCCTGGCCGTCGACGTGCAGCCGTTCGTCGGCGGGCAGCCGGAGCGCCGCGTGCAGGACCGCCCGGTCCTCGGTCGCGTTGATGTGGCGGCCGGCGAACATCTCCGTCCGCCGCTCCTCGACGCCCGCGGCAGTCGCGACGTCCAGCAGGAGGCGCAGGGTTTCGTCGGTGATCCGGTGCTTGGAGTAGTCGAGGAACAGAC